>JBQGBZ010000345.1:0-5545 GCA_052038215.1 Nitrososphaera sp. | reverse complement strand
TCAGTCCAGTGGAAGGCAGATGTCTTGTGCAGGTGAGAGTAATTGTATAGTATAATGCTGCCCGTAATACACTAAATATGGAGCCCGCGTTGAATTTCTAAATTGAGGGTCTTGTTGTACAATCAGCTAATGATCTACATGATAATTTCTCCTAAAATACACTTTTTTGCTGCCTTATCAGATCTGCGGCAAGTGATGCTCCAAAATTATTATCAATTTACAAAGGTTTTAAACTCCATCAATGGTTACAATATTTTACAGTAATTGCAGGAGTCATTCATTGAGGCAGCAAAAAAGAGGGTATTGCTATTCGATGGTGCTATGGGAACTGAGATACAGCGACTCAATCCCAAAATGGAAGATTTTCCAGATGGCAAAGAGGGATTTAATGATGGTCTAAACTTGTCACGGCCAGAATGGATAAAGAAAATCCATCGAAGCTATCTTGATGCAGGGGCGGATTGCATTGAGACTAACACGTTTGGATCCAATAGGTTTAAGCTTGCCGAGTATGGATACGGAGACGAGACAATTCAATTTAACAATAAAGCTGCCCTACTTGCAAGGGAGGTATGCAATGAGTTCAAGGACAAACCCCGATATGTAATTGGCTCTATGGGTCCTAGTGGATATCTACCAAGCTCAAATGACCCTACACTTGGAGAAATACCTCTTGATGAGATACACCAGGCATTTGCGATGCAGGCTCAAGGACTCCTTTTAGGAGGCGTTGATGCTCTATTGATAGAGACAAGTCAGGACATACTAGAGGTCAAACTCGCGATCGAGGCATGTCATATCGCTATGGAAAGAGTAGCCAAAAAAGTGCCTATAATTGCCAATGTTACACTTGATCAATATGGCAAGATGCTGCTTGGAACCAACATTCAAGCAGCTTATACTACTGTAAGTAATATGAATATCGATGCGTTTGGGCTTAATTGTTCCACCGGCCCTCATGAGATGGCTCCAAACGTAAGATGGTTAAGTGAGCAAGATCTACCAATACTTGTTATGCCAAATGCTGGCATGCCTCAGAATGAAGGTGGCCGTGCGATATACAAGATGACGCCAAAAGAAATAGCAGAAGCGCTTTCAAGTTTTGTTAGCAAATACAACCATATAAGAATGATAGGAGGATGCTGCGGTACTGGTCCCCAACATATTGCAGAGTTAAGAAGGGCCTTAGATGCTAGCGATATGAGGAAATAGCAGTAGTACCTTGTTTGATTCGACTAGTTTTTTGTTGTTGACGGTCAATATCTTTATAGAAATATTCAATTCCCATCTTCCCAAAGCCCCTGACCCTTTTGATCTTACCTTGAACAGTCAAGCGGGTAATTGCAAGTCTAACATCTTGCTTGTTACCAATAATCTGGTCAAGATCTTTGCTTGTGACTTTGCCGCTCCTGCTTCTTATAATTGTGTATACCTTGTCTATGAAGCTACTAGACCCATTACCCCTCAATTTAAACTGTTGAATCGTCGCCATGGTTCTTACTTGGATTTTTATTATAAAACAGGTAGGAAGGATATTTCTATATCGATATTACTTTCCTCGTTGTGCATAGAAAATATAATGGCTAATAAATAACTAAAGAGTCACTTTGGTTCCTAAGATAAGTTCAGCCCTAAAGGCAGTAGACCTAAGGCAGGATCCGCGTCCAATGATAATTGGAGAACGCATCAACACCCAAGGGTCTAGGAAAGCTAAGGAGCTGGTGCTTGCAAACAACTTTGATGGGTTGATTGACCTTGCAAGAAATCAGGTAGAGGATGGAGCACATTGCTTGGATGTATGTGTTGCTACCACTGAGAGATCTGATGAGAAAGAGTTCATGGTCAAGCTTGTCAAGAGGCTCAGCTTGGAGATAGAAGCACCACTCGTCATTGATTCGACAGATCCAAAAGTGATCGAAGCTGCAATTAGACAAATTCCCGGTAGACCAATAATTAACTCAATAAACTTGGAAGGAAGCGGCGACAGATTTCATCAACTGGCACCAATGATGGCGAAATATGGTGTGCCCGCTATCGCTCTGTGCATAGGTCCGAAGGGGATGGCAAAGATACCTCAGGAAAAACTTGAAGTCGCAGAGCTCATCTACGAAATTGGTACTAGGCAATATGGCCTAAAACCTTGGCAATTCATCTTTGATGTACTTACATTCACAATTGTGACTGGAGATCCTGAACTTGCTGATGCAGCCAAAAATACCTTGGACGGCATCCGTCTTGTTAAACAGAAATTTCCAGAGTGTTTTACTGTATTGGGCCTGAGCAATGTCAGCTTTGGTGTTTCGCCAAATGCAAGAAAAATAATTAATTCAATATTCTTATATCATGCGCTACAGGCCGGACTTGATGCAGTCATAATCAATGCACGCGATATAATCCCGTATCCTGATATTGACGAACAACAGAAAAAGCTGGCAGAAGATCTTATTTTCAACAGGCATCCAAATGCATTAGCAGATCTGATAGCATATTTTGAAGGTGCTAAGGCAGTAACTGCGGGAGGCTCAACCAAGAGGGTAGAGGTGGATCCTAGCTGGGAAGCATCCAAACGCTGTTACTTCAGAATAGTCAATAGGCTTAAGGAGGGTATAGAAGACGATGTAGTGCACGCAATTGCTGATCGCCTCAAGGATGGCAAGATTATAAAGGACAGTGGAGGGCAGCTTATGCTTAGAGCATCCTCAAAAGAGGCGGCGCACGAAGCGGCGGTAGAGACGCTCAATGAAGTACTGCTTCCGGCAATGAAAGAGGTAGGTGACAAGTTCGGTGCAGGTGAGTTAATTCTACCTTTTGTGTTGAAATCTGCAGAATGTATGAAGGCAGCTGTTGCAGAACTGGAGAAATACCTGATCAAGCAGGAGGGAGTCAGCAAGGGTAGACTTGTGGTTTGTACGGTCTATGGTGATGTGCATGATATTGGTAAGAACCTAGTAAAAACAATTCTTGTTAACAACGGTTATACAGTCTATGATCTTGGTAAGCAAGTACCACTGCAGAAAATATTAGAAAAGATAGCCGAAGTCAATGCGGATGCAGTAGGACTCTCTGCACTACTTGTTTCAACATCAAAACAGATGCAATACTTTGTCGAGCATGCACGGCAGAATGGGATGAATACTCCAGTGCTTTGTGGCGGGGCAGCAATTAACAGTAACTATATCAATAGGATTGCAAAGGAAGGGGGTATATACTCGCCAGGTGTATTCTACTGCAAGACTGCATTTGATGGGCTGAAGGTGATGAACCGACTTATGTCTCCTGATCGAGATCAGTTTGTCAGTGAGTGGCAGCGAAAGTTGGAGAAATGGGATGAACGGTCACAGTCTACTATGGCAGTAGAACAATCACAGATTTCTCACAGCGGCATCAGGTCTATTGAACCACCAATGCCATCTCATATTAATCAGGCTAATAGGCTCGAGCCCTTTCAGATTGACCTCAAGAAAGTGTGGAAATACATCAACAAGAAATCGCTGTTCGTACTGCAGTGGGGGATAAGAGGTAAAGGGGCAAGCGATCAGGATCCTGAAAAGTTGTTCAGAACGTGGACAGATCGAGTACTTACTGAAGGATTATTTGAACCCCGTGCGGTATATGGATTCTACAAGTGTCACAATCTGACATTTGGACAGGCAGGTGCTGGCAGGCTATCAATCGACCTGCCAAATGGCAAGCAGGTTGTATTTGAATTTCCTCGTTCTTCAAAACAAAAACATCTCTGCCTTACAGATTATTTCGGCACAAATGATATTGTTGCCTTTCAGGCGGTGACTGTCGGCAACAAGGACACACAAATAATAGATCTATGGAATAAGCAAGATAGATATACTGACGCTTATTATCTACACGGTCTTGCTGTTGAAACAGCTGAAGCCATGGCTGAGTTGATCAACGCAAGAATTCGAGATGAATTAAAAATAGGACAAAATCGCGGCCTTCGTTATAGCTGGGGATATCCAAGCTGTCCCGATATTTCTCAGCACCATCTTGTCTGGCAGATATTGGAGCCTGAAAAATCTGGCATGACGCTCACAGAATCAGGCCAAATAGTACCTGATCAGTCGACTGCAGCAATCATAGTACATCATCCAGAGGCAGAGTATTTCATACTTTGATCACTATTGCCTTACCCTAAGTTCAAATTCTCGGACATCTGACTGGCTGCCTTCTGCGAACAAAACTCCCTTTACTGTGTAACGAGCTTCCTTTGCAGGTGTACCTGCCGCACTTATTACAACTTCCCTTCGGCCTGTGTGTGCGTCTCTTCTATGCACGTCTGGAAGACGGACTGTCTGATTTTGCATTAATAAGAAGTAGGATTGATAGCTAGAAGGTTCAATGACGATGACTACCTGTGCTTCTGTTATTGGCAGCATTTCTAGATTCTGTACGTTAAACAATATCCGAGTAAATTCCTCAAGGTTGATATCCCTTCTATCTGAGTTAAACCCTGCAAATTTAACGTTTGGCGCATCCGAGCTTGTCTGCCTTGGCATAGAAAAGACAATGACTGCGACAGGAACCGCAACGGCGAGAGCTGCCACAAGCATCACTTTCTATACCAACGATCAAAATGGCAGCGTTAGGTATAAACAGAAACCGTGTCTTTTTAAGATAGATTGATTTTAGAATTAAACCCTAACACAATAAGATTATAGAAGGGACAATTGAACCTTCATTAGTGACATTCTTGTTCTGAGTCTATCTTTTTGAGAGGTCCTTTCGCTAGCTGAATATATGTAGGTTTTTCACATTTGTCATGGTACGAGATCTTGCTAAATGTTCTAATACCGTTAATTGATCTGGCTGTTACTAATACAACAACACTTGTTAATGATCTTTTTTCCTCTCATTATCGATTAGTAAGATTTTATATCATTACAATCTTTACCCGTTTACTAAAGTGTATCTGAAAAGAGGCCATATTGTGTTGATTATGGGTGGGGCAACAGCCATCATCAGCTTTTCATTGCTAGGGTATTACACCCTTCAATTCGTTAACATTATCCAGCAAGAAGGAAAGTATAGACTAGATCCAGGTGGATTGATCAATGTGAAGGAGAATATTAACAATACTCAAGGCATAGGCATGTACTCTATCGTCTTTGCTGAATTTACTGGATCAGCTTCAGTAATAATAATGGATAATGCAGGTAAAACTATAGTCAACAAGAGCATCAATCAGCCAATCGTTATAGAACCTTTCAATGTGGAGAGCCCTGGTTTTGACACTCTCAATCTTACAAATCCTACAGACAAAGTGCTAGAAGCTGGAATAGGCTTTGGAGATCAAGACGATGTATTGAGCAGAGAAAATCTTCTCCACTTTGATACTGTGCTTATCCTCGTCTCGACTCTTATAGTTGGTATGATGCTAGCAATAGCCGGCGTAATAATAATAATTTTGGACAGGAGACAGATAAATAGGATGAAGCAGTTTGGCGATAATAGCGATCTCATATAGTTGATGTAAATGAGTCTGATGATAAAATATGGCAAAACTTGAAGCAAGAAACATAGGTAAGCA
>JBQGBZ010000344.1:0-16876 GCA_052038215.1 Nitrososphaera sp. | reverse complement strand
AATGTATGTAACATCAATCTGATTTGCAAAAAGTGCCTCTATCGCTGATGGACCTGCGTTGAATATTTGTGTCGTGACTTGTACATTATCACCAAGAGCTCTCTGAAAATCTCCATTACCAAGTCCTATTACTGCCTGTGCGTGGTTGATGTTTGGGAAATAACCTATTCTCAGGGTTTTGCTCTGCCCATTCTCTACTTGAGAGAATGCAGGTGTTGTCGGAATTGAAGCTGTGGCCAAAGACAGTGCAATGACAGCAGCCAAAATAGCATAGATTGCCTTGTTATACATTAGTTGATAACAATTAAGTGAGAAATAATATTTCTCTTATATATGCAAAAAAAGAAAGGTGTATGCAGTATGATGATGATTAATTTTGCCTAAGTCAACGTTCAGCGTAATCATGATGCAAGAATTGCGTATGTAATACATTTTCTACATCTTCATAGAAGGGTTAAACTCTACTTCAAAAAATATGTACAGAACCGTGAGGATTTTATCTTGGAAGATAAGTGCAGTAATAAAAAGAATTAGCACAAAACAGCAGATCGTCCTCGTTTGACATGTTTACCAAGTGATTGAGCAGGCTTCAGATATTATGAAACTTGGTATAATAGGACTACAAATTCAGTGTTAGACATGATATACAAACAAAATTATCTTCTGGTCTGTCACAATTTCTGTTACAGTGATTACTTCTCTATCTTGTATTCGATCTCTTATTGTTGCATTAGAATTTTTCTAATATGCAATGTAAGACTTTTGACTGCTAATCCAAATCCTGTTACCATTTGAAAATATTCATCAAGCCAGTATTAACTGGGTCGTAGAAGAAATAATGCCATAATGACATATTGATCGAAATTATTGCATCTAGGAACGCGATTATATTTGCAAGAAATTAGATTAGAGCTATGACATACTTACAAAACAAACAAGTACGCAAATTCTGCAATCTAAGGCAGATCTTTGCAAATGTGATCATCTTGAGCTTCATCATATAGATGAAGAAGGACATGGTGTCTGCAAATATTGTAGTTGTAATGAATTTGATCCTCAATGATCTTTTTTATTTTCCGATCATCACTATCACAAGGAGTCCAAAAAAATTTTAACAAGTTCCTCCTTCCAGCTTGTCAAGAGAGGATCATGTCCAGCCATTTTTCCTTGAAGTATCCATAGAAAATCTCTAGTAGATTTATGGAAGACTGCTACGAAATTAAGTCTATGGCATATGCTAGTATTGCATTAACTATACATATCTTGTTATTTTCTTGCACAGATTCCTACATTTTCTGCATGAAAAGATGCAGTATTATTTCTGCATAACTTCTTATGCCATTATGAAGAATGGAATAAAATTTGGCATTGCTGGAGCAATTGCTATTGCAGTTATCGTGTCATCTACTCCTTCGTCAATTCTAGGTACAGATCTTTTTGGTGGTGGCAACGACATCAGTGCCACCAATACACAAACAAGCGAGCAAAATACTCTGAGAATAGGTTATTTCCCAAACATCAACCACGCACAGGCAGTCATAGGACTTGGTAATGGAGATTTTCAGAGAGCTCTTGGTGATAATGTACAAGTCACGACACAAATATTCAACGCAGGTCCATCAGCGATAGAGGCACTTTTTGCAAATCAGATTGATGTTACATACATTGGGCCAAATCCTGCAATCAATGGGTATGTACAGTCAAATGGAGAAGCACTAAGAGTCATCTCCGGAGCTGCAAGCGGTGGCGCAGTATTTGTTGTAAGAAATGATTCGGGTATTAATTCTCCTCAGGACCTTGCCAATAAGAAATTCTCATCTCCACAACTTGGCAATACACAAGACGTAGCACTCAGAAATTACTTGCTTGACAATGGCTTCAATACTAAGGACAAGGGTGGAAATGTGGAGATAATCCCTGCAAGGACTGCAGATATAGTATCAATGATGACGCAAAAGGATATTGACGGTGCATGGGTTCCAGAACCATGGGGAGCCAAGCTAATCAAAGAAACAAATGCCAAAGTATTGGTGGATGAGCGTGACTTGTGGCCAGACGGTCAATTTGTCACTGCGCATATCATTGCAAGAACTGACTATCTTGAAGAGAATCCAGATGTAATAAAGAAATTACTTGAGGCGCACATTGACGAAACAAACTGGATAAACGATAACCCCGATCAGGCTCTTCAGACGTTCAATGAGGAGCTTGACAAGCTTACTGGTAAGATGATCCCAGAAGACGAATATAGGGAAGGAATGTCAAGGCTCGAGTTGACTTTTGATCCGATAAAGGAATCACTGTTCAAGTCTGCAGACGATGCGTTTAACATCGGCTTCTTGGGCAAGACAAGGCCTGACTTGGCTAGAATATATGATCTAAATATTTTGAATGAAGTGCTCAAGGAAAGGGGGCTACCGGAAATTGCATAGCCAAGAATCATTCACTCATTGATGAGAACAAGAGAGCCTCTTTTGGATGTTCATTGGGAGATTCCTTGTAGTTATATCTCCTTGATTCGCTCGTAAGTTCATTTTCACAAGAGCTGAATTGAAGTTGAACTGGGTATTGTGGTCATCTTGTAGATTACTTGGCAGATTCCGCCTATCAATGTGCTAAAACTGCTCCAAAGGAGCAAATCTTGCATCTTTGAATTACATTATATTTTCTCACATGTGCATTGATGCTTCAATGGCACTGATAGAAACATCGTCATACACTAATAAAATTAACAACAGCAGTAGCAATCAAGAGCAACGAGAACAACAAAGGGAAGAGACTCTTGATTTGACTCCAATCCTTCATGTCAAGGATGTATACAAATCATTTGATTACAAAAATAACAAGAACAATGGAGTCAGCAAAATTGCCAATTACGATCGTATTAGTAGGAAGCAGCAACAACAACTCTTGAGTAACTCAACAAGTAATTTAAGGACTTTTACACACGATGTTCTCAACGGAGTAGACCTAAGAATAAGAGAAGGAGAATTCGTGACTATTGTAGGACCCTCTGGATGCGGAAAGAGCACGCTGCTCAATATAATTGCAGGACTTGATAGACCTGACTCAGGGAGTCTACTTGTTAGAGGAGCTGCAGAAGACAGGGATAAGGCCTCATCAACTAATAGGATAATGATATTTCAAGAAAGCGCTCTGTTTCCATGGCTGAACGTACAAGAGAACGTAGAGTTTGGGCTTAAAATCGCAAAAGTACGTAAGGATAGGAGGCAGCAAGTCGTTGACAAGTATATAGAAATGGTGGGATTATCGAAATTTTCGGAATCCCTTGTATACCAGTTATCTGGGGGGATGAAGCAGAGAGTGGCAATAGCTCGTGCCCTCGCCATGGAACCAGAGGTTCTACTTATGGACGAACCATTTGCTTCGCTAGACGTACAGACTCGAGATTTGCTTCACGATGAGCTAGTAGGCATTCACAAGACAACAGGCAAGACTATCCTATTTGTCACTCATAACATCAATGAAGCAGTACTTCTTGGAGATAGAGTAATAATTCTGTCATCGGTGCTAAAGAACATCAAGAAAGAATTTCGAATCGACATACCACGACCCAGAGACCCAGAAAGCCCTGAGCTGTACGAAATAAAGAAACAAATTCTGAAAGAATTTGAAAGTGATTTGCAGATTGCTAAGAGAAAATGATGATAATGATAATTCTGTAGCTATCTCTAGTACTACTAGCTTAGCTGCAGAAAAAGAAAGTACTCTGAGAAATGACGACAGCAAGAAACATCGCTTCGATATAACAGATGTAGCTAACGTTGCACTTTTCCTGGCTGTGTTTGTGGGTTTGTGGCAACTGGTGACTCTTCTTGAGATATGGCCAAAGACATTACTACCACCTCCTGCACAAGTTGCAATTTCTATCAGCGAATTGATAACAAGTAATTCTCTTATCATAGGAATTGCTACGACATTATGGCGACTTGTAGCCGGATTTGCAATATCTATAGCAGTAGGTGGTGTAGTTGGTCTTGCAATGGTGAAATTCCAAGGCTTTGGCAAAACCATGAGCTCATTCGCCGTGGGGCTCTTGACATTTCCAAGTATTGCATGGATTCCATTCGCTATACTGCTCATTGGCTTTAATGACTTGGGCATATTGTTTGTGGTTGTAATGGCATCCGTGTTTTCAGTGATGATATCAACCTACGGTGCAATTAGAAATGTACCTCCTATCTATATCCGGGCATCAAAGAACATGGGTGCTCATGGCTTTGCGCTTTTTAGACACGTAATGATTCCTGCAGCCACACCATCTTTGATAGGAGGTATGAGGCAAGCATGGTCATTTGCATGGCATGCACTAATTGGCGCTGAGATGCTGATAACCACTCTTGCTGGATTGGGGTATATACTTGCGGTTGGAAGAGAGTTCAACGACATGAGTCAAATAATCGCTGTCATGATTACAATCTTTGCAATTGGCCTTTTATTTGATAAAGCAATCTTCCTCCGTCTAGAAGAAAAAGTGCGGTCCAGGTGGGGATTAAATCAACATGCAGAGTAGCGAAAAATGCCTGTGTGTTTCCCCACACTTCTACCGGCGTGGTCCATTAAAGATATTATTATCTTGAGGCATCGTATCCTTTAAGTAACGCTTCTTTCTTTTAATGCCAAAGCTCCTTATACGAATTAAGCCGTCTTTTTAGGTTTCTGAAATTCTTCCACTAGGCAAAGATGCGGATATAGTACCAGCATGAACATGAATTGAACTATCTCCCTCCTTGTTACATGCAAAACACTTCCACTGCACAGTCTCTTTGCACATAGCACACGTCCTGACTGAGTCTAACTCTTGACCGCACGATCTGCACAACATATGGATTGTTATCTTCTACACGAGGAGCTTTTTTAATAGTCTCGTACTCTTAGCTCTAGATATTATAGGTAAGCTAATTCTAGAGTTTTTAAGTATAAAAAAATTGGGTGTATAAATATCATAAAAATAATAGAAATTTGCAAAATGTCCCTTTATTAAGAACAAATTAAGAACAGATTAATATCAACAATTCGCAAATGAAAAAAGTCAATTTGTAATCAGCTTTTGTCTACCTAATAAAATTAAAGCAAAATCGTGTTTTATAATTAGCGGATACTGACCAAAAAATAGTCTTGCTCCACGGAATCTGATAGCACGTTTGTATTTGAGTCAGTTATTTGTACTAGAATGTGAAGTCCCAATAGTCGCTTTTACCTTCTGGATGAAATGCTTTCTGTCAATAGGTTTTCTTATGACATCTGCAGTCTTTACTCCTTCCAGTATGCTCACCAGCTCATCCGTTGCTTCAAGAGCAGACAAGAAGATAACCCTGATGTAGGGATCAACAGCTTTCAATCTCTGATACAGCTGTAATCCATTTATCGTTGGCATTCTAATATCAAGAACTAATAGATCATAATGCTGAGGTTCGGATCTCGCAAAGGATTGCAATGCCATATAAGAATCAGAAAAAGCTTCAACTTGATAACCCTCAGAAGACAAATAGCATTTAAAGATTGCAAGGATATCAGGTTCATCATCTACTAGCATAACAGTAGGATGAGGATTTGTTTGTTTGGTATAAGAATTGGAGACAGTATCCTCTCTTGGTTGCAAGGCTTTACGGGCATAGGCAGATAACGTCACTTCTCCTAACCTAGGTTTTGAGGTTTCTCTCTTGAAAACATTCAATGCGCTATTCCTAGCTGGCATTGCATCCTTTCTCACTACCGAGTATACAGGATAGGAGTATCTTACCCCAACAGGATGTTTCTTTCCAATTTGGTCAAAAGAATATTCTTTAAACGAAAAGCGTTTCATAATTTCATGTAAATCTCCACCTATTACGATCCCATTTGGTTCTGCCTGAGGATTTATCTTTGCACACATGTTAACAGTAGGACCAAACAAGTCTTCTGCTCCTGATGTAACTGTTGTAGCAACCTCAATTCTTCCATAATCTGCGCTAATTCTATAGCTGACAGGAGGTAATGCTTCTGCTTCAAGTCTTATATTAATAAATTCATGAGCTGCTATAATTGCAGTACAGCATTCAAGAACCTCTTTGAATGCGATCATATTCTCACTATCAGATGTATCTGGAAAATAGAAGAGCAAAGCATCTCCTATATTTTTGATCACTCTGGCACCAAAGTTCTTTGCTAATGCAGCCATGGCATTGAGAAATATTTCATAGTACTTCTTGATCTTGTTACCATCTGCAATTCTAGCCGTGATCTGAGTGGAGCCTACCATGTCTACAAAACAGACGCAATAATAACCATTAGATTGATCTGCAAAATAAATTTCTTCAGTTCGAATATCAAACTCTACAGTATTATTTTCTTTGTCAGCTAAATTGGATTTCTCTCTGGCAGGGTCATAGGATGCAGTCATACTTAATTCTCAGCCGTTCCTTGAAGAATAACTCTCCTTAGCATTATCGCAAACTAATCATATATATAGTAGGATAATAAGCAGCACTTAAAAAAGGTATCAACCAATTTTTATAACTTTATTGTTTTAAGATTATATTTTTTATTGTTATTCATGTCTTCAATGATGTTGGGATGATACTTAAAATTGGTTACTGATGAACCCGGAAGGTCAAGATCATTGATATTATATAAATACCCATTAAATACTGCCAGTTACGTTGACCACGGATGCAGATGAAATAAGGTCAAAGGTGACTGAGGCAGTCAAAACGGTAGCTATTGACGTCGATTCCGTCCTTGCCGATGTAATGCTTATCTGGACTGACGAGTACAATAAGCGAAACAAAACACATATCACAAAGAAAGAGATCTCCAAATGGGATATTCCTACAATACTGCCGATAACACCTAATCAGGTCTATCGATATTTCACTTATGTATGGAAGCACCGCTGGCGTGAAATACCGCCGACAGAACCCAAGATTGGCGAAGTGACAAAGCGCATTCATCGCAAAGGCTACAGAATATCTATAATCACAAAGCGTGAGAGACCTACAGCGCCCTATGTATCCAAATGGCTCGATTTCTATCGTATATACGCAGACGAATTATTGTTCATCTATGACGCAGTGCCTAAGGCCAACTACCCTTTTGATGTATTAATAGACGATGCACCAAAGAACCTAATAGACATTGTCTCGCCCAAGTCGGCAATACTATTCAACCAACCATGGAACAAAAATTTCAGTTGGCCAGTAAGGGTAGATTTCCTAAGCGAGGCAGAAAAGTTGCTCTAGGCTGTTTAATTGCAACATATATGCTCAAACCAAAACAAAGCATATACTTTGCTGTTCTGATTGATATTGAACAGATCTTTTTAAGATAAAGATATTCTATGCATAGTAAGAAAAGTTGAGCAATTGAGGAAAATAGGGTAGCTAGCACGACGGATTGCGGTTGATTTATATATATATCATTTTATACAGGATAATCTCATAAAGGACATGCTGTCACGATCAATGCATAAGATTATGTCGATATTGCTTTTTGAGCAACGCTGTAATGTTTATGAGCAAAAATTTCTTTAAGAATTGACAACGAAAAGATTATTCTACTGCCTATCGCATATTCTTCTAAAGTGGAGAATTAGCTAATATGCGGATCTAGGCTTTCCGATGCCACTACTTGCGTTCTATTTTCTTTATGACAAGATGATGCAGAGATTTGAATATTCTGCTTCCAAAAATATACACACATACCGATGTTGTGAGATGCGCTGAATTCTGCAGCAGAAATAATATTAGATCTCATTTATAATCAAGGAACCTGACCCACTCTGGAAACCACAGGTCGTTTTCTGCGACTCCAATACCTTTTGCTAGAATAGCTGGCGAGTTGTAATATAAAGAATCTGCGCCTAGCTCTTGGGCAATGTTTTGGTTAAGCTCATTAATAGTTGACACCTTGCCTATGTACTTATTTGCGATGAGATCGCGGTTTTGTGTATACAATCCAACCTGCCTCCCATCCACTGTTGGCACATAACTTACCGCTACGTCGATACGCTTTGCCCCGTTATTCTTTAGATAATATATTGTCTCCCGAGTTGTGCTGCCTGTCTGAATTGTGCCCTGTACTGTAGCTATCTTCTTTCCCACTACTAGATTTTGGATGACAAATTTAAGTGACCTGCCAGTGGTGAGTAACTTATTTTTGCTCACCTGCTCAGAAAAGTCGATCATGTGATCAGCGTCGTCATATCGATCCTTAATCACACCTTCTGCCAGCTCAAACATCTTTGAATGTTTCTGATATTCAAAGCTAAATCCCAGAGTCATTGGGCGAGTATAGTCAGGCTCTGCGAAGGCCGAGTCTACATCTAACTCTTTAGACAAAAAGTTGGCCTGCTCCTTACCGATATTCTTACGAATCTGATATATGCTTTTGCCATTGACAGTCGCTACTACATTTGACTCCCTTATGAACTCAAAGGGATCCATCATTAACCTTACTCTAGACTCATTTGTGAGGACCTTAAGCCCGCCGTTTTTATCGATCTTCAATAATTGGCCCGGCTTGACATCTGCAAATTCCATGTTGATAAGTGAAGTCCTAAGTGAGTTTTCAGATGCTATGATATTTAGAGTCTTGTCTCGATTGGTTGCACTAACAAGAGGCTTGAATCCAGTACCGTCTCGGTATATGTAAATCTCGTCGCCCACCTTGATCATCAGGTTCCCCCTAAGATGCCGATCTAGAAATTCGGCCGCTCGCTCAGGTCTTTTCTCAAAGATTAGGAGTTTAGTGAAAATATGATAGATCTTGAAAAGTGAATCAGAGTCCCTTGCAGAGCCAATATATGGATGCAGATGTAGTTTTTCAGTATCTACAAAAAAGCCATCAAATGCAACCCAGGTGGTGTTCATGCTGGGAAAGGGAGGTGGCCTCTTCGAGAGATAGCCAATACCATTATTTCCACGAAGCTTTTGCTTTTGTGCAATGCGCAGGATTGTTTCATCCGCAGGAAGAGATCCTTCTGCTCCAGCTGTAGCTTCGCCTACTATCATTTTCCAGTAGGCCTTGCCTCTGTGTTGCAACCTCCTCATTGAATGAGCAAGGTAGTAAATGATATTATTCTGGGTATTCGAGCCGTAGCTATAGATAGCAACAATGCCAGCCAAGTGCCCTCATTTTCCCTTTGGGGAGTTTGGATAAAAATCTTGTTAGTTGCCCTGCAAAGCAAACATCTGCTTCTGTCTTTCATATCTTGAAATATAGTCTTCGAGCTTCAACGTGAGCCCGATGCTGTCCAAGCCTTCAAGTAGGAGTTTCTTGTGGAAGTTGTCTATCTCAAAATGAGTAGTGTGTGAACCGCAAGCTGTAACTGACTGTTTTGCCAAATCAATCTCAATGTAAAGATCGTCGTCACTGAACAAATAGTCTACTTCATAACTGGGAAGCCTTACAGGCAGTACTCCGTTCTTAAGGCAATTGTTGTAAAAGATATCTGCAAAAGATGGTGCAATTATCGCTTTAAACCCATAGTCAAATATTGCCCAGACTGCGTGCTCTCTTGAACTGCCACTGCCAAAGTTATCACGTGTAAGCAGAATCTGCCTATTAGAGTATTTTGGGTTGTTTAGCACAAAGTCAGCCCTTGGCTTGCCGCCCATTTCAAAGCGCCAATCGTAAAATAGATACTTGCCAAAGCCACTCCTATTGACTAGCTTCAAAAACTGCTTTGGCACTATTTGGTCTGTATCGACATTCACTCTGTCAAGTGGCGTCGCCTTACTTCTGAGCATTATAAAAGGTTCCACTTAGAGCCACTCTCTTATATCTACAAAGTGACCTTTGATTGCGGCTGCAGCTGCCATAATAGGACTAACAAGATGTGTCCTTCCTCCAGCTCCCTGTCTTCCTTCAAAGTTGCGGTTTGAAGTACTTGCACATCGCTCTCCGGGTGCAAGTATATCGGGGTTCATACCAAGGCACATACTGCATCCCGATTCGCGCCATTCAAATCCGGCTTCCTTAAAAACTCTGTCAAGCCCAAGTCGCTCTGCAGCCGCCTTAACCTGTTGCGAGCCAGGGACCACCATTGCACGTATTCTAGGTGAGACCTTCCTTCCCTTTATCACAATTGAAGCCTCCAGCAAATCCTCAAGTCGCGAGTTCGTGCAGGATCCAATAAATACTCTGTCAAGATTTATGTCTGTAATTGGAGTTCCTGGCTCTAATGCCATGTATTGAAGTGCACGAGCCGCAGATTTGTATTCATTATCATTTCCCCTTGAAAATTGATATGGGTGTGGCACAGTATCAGTAATGTCTGCCACCATTCCTGGATTCGTCCCCCAGGTGACCTGTGGTGCAAGTCTACTGACATTGAAGGTGATAGACTTGTCAAACTTTGTATTTGGATCCGTCCTCAGAGCCTTCCAGTATTCTATTGCCTTTTCAAACTGTTCAGACTTGGGAGCGTAGCGTCTACCTCGGATAAAGTCAAATGTTTTTTCGTCAGGTGCAATGATGCCAGCCCTTGCACCTGCCTCTATGGACATGTTGCATATCGTCATCCGGTTGTCCATAGAAAGATCAGATATTGTTTCGCCGCGGTACTCAAGCACCGTACTGCTACCGCCAGCAGTGCCAATAGTCCGGATTATGTAGAGTATGATATCCTTAGCAGTTATGGCATGCGAGTTTTTTCGCCTTCCTTCGATATTTATTGCAAATGTCTGAGGCTTGTCCATCCATAATGTCTGGGTGGCAAGAACATGCTCTACATCACTTGTTCCAATCCCAAGTGCAAAGGCACCGAAGGCACCATGGGTCGAGGTATGACTGTCGCCGCATACGATGGTGGTACCTGGCAGAGTTAGCCCAAGCTCCGGTCCAATGATATGCACAATCCCCTGCTCTGGGCTATGCATATCAAATAGAGTTATACCAAACTCCTTGCAGTTTTGGGCAAGTGTCTGGATCTGGAATGATGATATTTGGTCTACAATGGGAAGCGATCTGTCGCTTGTTGGGACATTGTGATCCATAGTCGCAAAAGTCAGATCTGGCCGCCTGACACGTCTTTTATTCATCCGGAGGCCATCGAAGGCCTGAGGCGATGTCACTTCGTGAACAAGATGCCGATCTATATATAACAAAGATTGACCATTCTTTTCCCTCGTTTTTTCTTCATATACTATATGACTGTCCCAGATCTTCTCAAATATTGTCTTTGGCTGCAAGCTGACTAGAGAAGAATTATCATATAACAGGAATATAAAATAAACAGAAGGAGAGAGAGAAACGGGCAGATAGTTTTAAATCAGGTGGCCCTACTCAATTTCATAGATGTACCCTCACGACAAAAGATATCCTGATTATATTGCAGACCAGATAAAGAAGGGAACCACTACATGTGCGCTGATATGCAAGGATGGCGTTGTACTGGCTGCGGATACGCGAGCAAGCGCAGGCTTCTTTATCGCCGACAGGCATGTCATGAAGATCCAAAAGGTCGACCGTCATCTTGCAATGACTATAGCTGGAGGGGTAGCAGATGCACAGAATCTTGTTGACACCATGCGTTACAATTCTAACCTCTATAGGCTTCAGAATAAGGAGCTGATGCCAATTAAATCTGCAGCAAGGCTATGTTCGAATGTGCTTTTCAACCAGCGATTTTTCCCGTACTATGTCCAAATAATAATGGCAGGCTGGACAAGAAAAGAAGATGGCCAGATCTACAATATCGATCTGTTTGGTTCAATGACCACAGAGAAATTCATCTCTACTGGCAGTGGTTCTCCTGTTGCATATGGTTATCTGGAATCCGAGTATAAGGATGACATGAGCGTAAATGATGCCTATAAGATAGCCATGCACGCCATAGCGGCTGCTATTAGAAGAAATGCCGGAACAGGTGACAACATTAACGTCGTCATTATCGATGAGAACGGCTACCGAGCCCTGACAAAGGAAGAAAAGGCTGAAGTAGGTGTAGTCTTCTAATCAACGCCTACGATAGCCATTGTTTACGCCTAGGTGAGAACTAACGTACAAGGAAAATCTCATGTCAAACGCAATGACTATCACCTAGTCAAATTATCACATGCAGTATATACTAGGGTTAAAGAAATTTGTTGGTACCGTTACCGATAATTATAGAGACTGCCATAGCATAATAAATTTGGGATAGTAGTAGCCTGCATACTACTTGTTGGCCCGCAGTATCAATGTCAAAATAACAAATTTCAAATTGGGAGAGAATAATATATCTATTGGTCATTCGGGTTGTAGTTCATTTTGACAAGATGAAGCTTGAACCATTGCTTATTTGCAATAGTTAACTTCCTATGAACTATAGTTTCTTTCCACTGCAAAATATATCGCATTTCCTTAGGAGACGAGATATAGCATGATTCATACTTACACTCTGCTAATATCCACTAATTCTTTCATAAACAGGCTACCATCAAGCCGAGAGAATCTCGACAGGTTTATTGCAGCTCCTGGCTGCATTATCTCTCGAATATACTTCCCTGCTTCTACCTGAGCCCACCATTCATCTCCAAACTTACTCTGTAGATGATGATCAAACTCAACAGCGCGAACTGCAGCGATTAGGTAGCTTGGAACATACATCACTGCATCCGGCAGAATGTGGTGTAGCATCCAATATTCGCCTAGTATTTCAAAGCCTGTATATTCTTTTATCAGTCTTGCATACACGTCGCTTGCCTTTTCCATTGACAGTTTGTCGTGCCAAAACTGAGCTTTCATTAGGGAATTAGCAGTGTAGAAGGTGACAAAAAATAGATCCATGAAGTTGTTTCTTGCCTCAATCTCTTCAAGAACAGCATTATTCTTAACTCCAAGAGAGAATAAATATTTCCTTTTCTTTGTAAGCCGCTCGAGGAACATTGAGAATATCTCGGCTATTCCCATTGAGAAACTGTAGCGATTCCAATAGACTGCATGCGCGTCTATTGAAGAGGCATGTACTGCATGTCCCATTTCGTGATAGCATCCTTGCAGGTCAAAATATGGGCTTTCACTTTTGTACAACACTCGAACATCATTTGGTACCTGCACAAAGAAGCATATAGGCGACGGGTACTTATTCTTCCTCTGTTCCATGTCAATATGGATTGAAGATAGATCAAATTGCATTGTTGCAAGAGTGCGTCTGACTTGCTCTGGAGGACTTACTCCAGCAAATTCCTTCTCAAGATCGGCAAATACTCTGTTACGGAAGAAGTAGAAGTCATCATAATATTCTGCGCTCCTCCCAAGCACCTTCTTCGAGATAGATTGAAGCGCTTCTTGAAAGGGTTTTCTTGCTTGCCGCCCCATAGACTTAACAAAATCCACCAAATGAGTGTAAGAGATCTTCTCGTTTTTGAGGTAGCCGTCTAAAGGAGTCAGTTTGTTGTCTGAGTACTTTCGGTAAATTCTATCCATTTGGTCAAACCGCTCCTTAATAACAGGCGAAATATACTTTGTCTTTGAAATGAATTCATCAAATACATGCTTGCGCCTTTTTGGATCTTTCTCCATACTATTGAATTGACGCCACGTGCTCCAATTAACTGCAGTTCTATGGAACTTGTAACGCGAAGAATTAATCTTTTCGTTGCGTAAATTGTATAACTTGAGCTCAAGCTTTTTTGTTGATGAATCTGCAATGTTCTCGAGCGAGCTTAGAACTAACTCTCTTGGCTGCGAAAAGAAGTTGACAAATGTCTCTGCGCTAATAGTCCTCATCTCTGCTAGTCGCTCTATTATGCGTTCGTTATAGCAGAGCCCTGCGTGTTGTTTATATCGCTCATCCATTTCTGCAATGTAGATCTGCTCGTCGAGCTGACACCATTGCTTTAGATCCATATTGATAGACAGATAGCCTATCCAATTTTAAGTTTCAAATATTGCAACAATCAATATTTTTATTTGCCATAGCATCAGTGAGCAGCAAAATATCCACAATTGACAGTACTCAATAGAAGCAAATAGTTAGTCAAGTATACTGACTATAAAATATTGGGATTATAGGTGCATTGAGGACAGGTAGTCTTTCTGCATCTCCTCTCAAAAACTTGAGCTTCATAAAAAGAATCTGAAAACACTCAAACCAAACCCTAACAACTTTAGATGCACGCTTTACTATATTAGCAGAGAACCCTGTTTCAATTTAGTTATCATCATCGTTGTCGTCCTACCATTAAGAGAATAATTCTTCTTCTTGCAAAAAAATAGATGTCCTCATCGTCATTGCGATAGAGGATGAGATGACGTTTCATATTTTTTCAAGATTGAAATTGACGGTAAACGTGAGCATACAGAGCTACTTATATACCAAAAGAAAAGAAAAGGTCTTGGTTTTACGCGCCAGCCATGTTATTACGTAGCTCTATTCCTTTATGATCGTCTGCTTGCTCTAAAGCAACGGCCTTGTGCATTTCTGACAATGCGCAACCCATCTGAGCTTCAGGCTTACCCCTTCTCATTAAGCCTCGATACAGGCCTGCCTCCAATGTCTGACCATGAGCCTTCTCCCATTCTTCGACAGGAATGCTATACTTCTTCTGGATTCTGTCGCGATACCATTCTGGTATGACGTTGAATGCACAGAATGGGATGATTCTAAGGTCGGGGGTGAGATAATGGATGTCACATCTCTGAAGCCTTTCAAGATCCTCATTGTACTGGTCTTGGAAGTGCATCATGCCAAGGAAAAGTGATCTTACATGCCATGAGCCTACAGAGTCAAAGTTGCGCTTGAGCAGTATGCTTGAGAACATTCTTGCTAGATCTAGACCTCTTGGCTGCTTGTCTTTGTTAACAAATTGCTTTAGCTTACGGACAACTTCAAGCAGTGCCCAGTACCTATTGGCACCAGATTTAATCTCGTCAGCCTTTTCTTCAAAGTATTCAAGAACTCCTTTGATGTCAACAAATGACGTGAGCGGTATGAGTTTTTTTGTATCCCGATCTTCAAATACATATGTGCCTGCACCACATGCAAAGTGTATTGACAATTCATACTTAGGCTTCTTACTAAAAGCCTCAATCACATTTGTCATGGGCATGCATGAGGGAACTGGAAACCATGCATCTTTTGAAATTTCACCATTCGTTTGTTCTTCAATCCTTTCAATGCAGTCAGGAATTGTAATTCGGTATTTTTCACGCTCTTTCTTTGTCATTCTGCCTGTAAGGGACACAGGTTGGAAGTTGACAGCATGAACCACGTCTAAGTTCTTCTGGGCATACCCGATGATTTGACCAAGTTCATGGTCATTGATCGACTTAATGACAGTTGGAACAAATACTACTGTCATTCCACACTTTCTTGCCGATTCCAATGTGTATGGAATTTCCCAGTGATTCTTGGGGTTTGTCCTTGGACTTACACCGTCAAATGAAAGGTAAAGGTTGTTAACACCCGCCATCCTTACTTGACGCATCGTTTCTGGGGACATAGCCAATTTGATACCATTAGTGTTGAGTTGTATATGGTCAACACCCTCCTCCTTCATGATATTGATAACATCATTAATATCATCTCGGAGCATTGGCTCGCCGCCTGTGATCTGAATAGAGTTACCTGCAATCGGCTTTTCCGCCTTGAGAGTCTTCATCATAGCCCTTATCTGCTCCATATTTGGCTCATATAGATAAGCGCCTTCAAGACCCTTCTTGACGTAAAAGAAGCAGTACCAACAGGTCAGATCGCATCTATTAGTGATTATCATGTTAGAAAGCCCAGAATGTGAAAGGTGGTTCGTACAAAGTCCACAATTATTGGGGCATGAGCACTTGTCGATCATGACATTTGGCGCTTGGGCGCCCTTTCCATCCATCCAATAGGTACTGAACTTCTTATACATCTCATACGAGCCAAAGTATAGTTCTTCGCACTCACCGTGCGTCGGGCAGGTCTTACTCATAAAGACCTTACCCTCTCTTTCAAAGACCTCAGCATCCAGAATCATATTGCAGTCTGGACAGATGCTTTGTGTGAACCGAATTGTACGTTTAGCACTCACACTTTTGCTAGACGTATTCGAAATTTGGATTAAGTCCATACTACTGCTACCTTTTGGACACAATCTTTTCTTTGATATAAAGCTAACTTACTAATTCCTACGGTGATGAATAGGTTTATAATCATGCAGGATTTCCAGTAAGATTGCAAAAAACTCACATTCTAAAACTAATAATAAATCTTGTTACCCCTTGAGAAAGGAGCACATCTATTTTAGCTACGAGACATGGTGGTTGTAATTATGCAGCGAAAAGCGCATACACTATCTAAAAAGCATAAAATATACCTCAGTGTCCAGTTTTAGAGGAAGTGAGCATTAGCGACAGGTCAAGGAAGGCAATGGAAAATCTTGGCTTGACGGGTTATGAGATTCGTGTCTACCTCTCATTACTTGAAACCGGTTCTATGAATGCAGCAGATATTTCAAAAAAATCAGGTGTTCCATATTCGAAGATCTACGAAGTCCTCAACAGCCTAGAAGAGAAGGGGTGGCTTGAGTCAGGAAGCTCGAGGCCGCAAAAGTTTTTCCCCAAATCACCCTCCACAGCTCTTGGAATCATGAGAACACGTCACGAGAACAACTTTCGTGAGAGCCAAAGTACTATTGTAAATGAGTTAATGCCAATGTATACTAAAAGCGGTATGAAAGAGAGGCCGGAGATATGGGTCGCAAGAGGAGTGTATAATATAATTGCCAAGGTAAATGAAATAATTCAGAACGTGCAGCAGGAACTGCTGGTCGCACTTCCCTTTGTTGCGGTGGACATAGCGAAGCCACTTCAGCCAGAGCTTAGAACTTTGCATGACAAGGGAGCAGTCAAGATAAACATCCTTGCGTCAGCCAAGATAAGTCCTGACATGGTTAAGACACTATCAAGAGTG
>JBQGBZ010000343.1:0-5328 GCA_052038215.1 Nitrososphaera sp. | reverse complement strand
TGCTCACCCGACACTTCCAGAATCTCTAGTAGACGCTGCAAGAGATATCAATAATGAAGCCTTACATTTACCTCACAGAAAGAAGAAAAAATATAACGACTAAGCTATGAGATAGAGTCCCTATTTAGGACAGTTAAGGATTGAAAGTCTTGTATATTAAAATACACAATGTTTTAAACCTGTATGGAAGAGATACACCATCCAGCAATGTCTGAAGAGAGCAGCTTTGGCAGAGCCACGCACGTAATTAAGCCAATATACTTCTTGGATGAGGCGGATGCGGAAAACAAGATGTTGCTTGGGGGCAAAGGGGCAGGCCTCGCTGAGATGACAAGACTCGGCCTGCCAGTACCATCTGGCTTCATAATAACTACTGAAATTTGTGAAAAATATTACGAAGCTGGTAGACGCCTTCCAGATGGTTTGATGGATGAAGTGCGCAAATCCATAAGGCGCCTAGAAAGTGTGAGCGGAAAGAGGTTTGGCGACCGTGAAAATCCACTCCTCGTATCGGTTCGCTCGGGTGCACCAGTCTCAATGCCTGGTATGATGGATACGCTTCTTAATCTTGGCCTAAATGACGAGACAGTTGAGGGGCTTGCAAAACAAAGCGGCAAACCAGAATTTGCATGGGACACTTACTGGAGGTTTATGCAGATGTTTGGCAAAATTATTGTAGGCTTGGACGCTCGCAAGTTTGATAGGATGGCTGCGGGCAAAGATCTTTCTGATCCACAGGTACTCAAGACTATTGTAAACACTTCCAAATCTTTATGCGAAGATGCTGGCAAGAAATTTCCAGTAGACCCGTACAAGCAACTAGAACTTGCTATAGATGCAGTGTTTAGATCATGGATGGGCAAGAGGGCTGTGGAATACAGAAAGCAGTACAATATCACACCAGACATGGCCGGGGGTACAGCGGTGACAGTAGTTGCAATGGTATTTGGAAATATGGGCTCTGATAGCTGCACAGGAGTGGTATTTACCCGCGACCCGGAGACAGGTGAAAAACGACTATACGGCGATTATCTTGTAAATGCTCAGGGAGAGGACGTAGTTTCAGGTAAAGCGACACCGAACCACATCGACATGTTTGCCAGTGAAATGCCTGACGTATATAGACAGCTACTTGAGGTGAGTCAAAAGCTTGAGAACCACTTCAAGGAACCACAAGATGTTGAATTTACAGTGGAAAGAAACAGGTTTTATATTCTCCAGACTAGGGCGGCGAAGATGAATGCAATTGCAGCAGTCAAGACCTCTGTAGATCTTTACCGTGAGGGTCTTATAAGTAAGACAGCTGCTCTTGAGCGAATTAACCCTGAAGAGCTAGAGCAGCTTTTGTACCGAAGAATAGACCCTCATGCCAAGCAAAAGCCTGTTGCAGTAGGGGTAGGGGCATCTCCGGGCGCAGCAAGTGGGATTACAGTTTTCGATATAGAATGTGCAGAGATTCTTGGCAAAAAGGGGGAAAAGGTTATCCTTGTGAGAGAGGACACCAAACCAGATGATGTCCCTGCTTTCTTTCAGTCAGTTGGCATACTTACCAGCAGAGGTGGCAAAACCTCGCACGCAGCCGTGGTTGCACGAGGCATGGGAAAACCTTGTGTTGTTGGATGCTCACAGATTGAGATCGATTCCGATGGTAAGGGCTTTAGTGTTAACGACAAAAGAGTTGTGACAGGCGGTCAAAAGATAACTATTGATGGATCGACAGGGAGAATCTTCATAGGCGAGGTTCCAACAGTTGAGCCAGAAATATCATCAGAGTTTAAGGAACTTTTGCAGTGGTCCTCAGAGATGAAGGGAATAAAGATTAGGGCAAATGCAGATACAGTAGAAGGTGCTGCACTTGCCCACAGGTACGGCGCAGAGGGAATTGGCCTTTGCAGGACCGAGCGTATGTTTAATCATCATGACAGAATAGTGCAGTTTGTTAACATGATAATGGCTGAGGATGAGGATGAGCGGAGACAAGCACTCGCAGAACTTGAGCCACTGCAGAGATCAGACTTTAAAGCTATTTTAAAAGAGATGAGAGGACTTCCTGTTACAATAAGGCTTCTTGATCCACCGCTGCATGAGTTCCTCCCCAAGGAAGAAGATCTCATGCAAAAAATATTTGAGCTAAAATCAAGTGACCTCAAGACCTCTGAGATTGGTCACGTAGAAAAGATCCTTCACCGAGTACACGAGCTCTCGGAGATAAATCCTATGCTAGGACACAGAGGGGTGAGAATGGGGATATCTTTTCCAGAAATCTACGAGACTCAAATTAGGTCGATATGTGAGGCAGCGGCAGATTTGACTAGAGAGAACATAGCAGCAGAACCGCAAATAATGGTGCCGCAGGTAGGTCTGGTAGAGGAGCTTGAAGCAGTGAGGCAAATTTTTGAATCAGTCAAGCGTGAGGTAGAACATAGGCATAAGGTAAAGCTAAAGATCAAGTTTGGCAGTATGATCGAGGTCGTTCGAGCCTGTCTTGTAGCGGATGAGATTGCACACCTCGTTGATTTTATTAGTTTTGGCACAAATGACCTTACTCAGGCCACTTTTAGCTTTAGCCGTGAGGATGCTGAAGGCAAGTTTTTGCCATTTTACCTCGAAAAAGGAATTGTGACTGTAAACCCCTTTCAAAGTATTGACACAAAAGGAGTTGGCAGACTAATGAAGGCTGCTATTGATATGTCAAGAGGCGTGAAAAGCGATATAGAGATTGGCATTTGTGGCGAACACGGTGGTGATCCTAGCTCAATAGAGTTTTGCAGCAACATTGGCCTTGATTATGTTAGCACTTCATCTCACAGAATCCCAATTGCAATACTGGCTGCAGCCCAGTCCGCTATAAAGCAGAACAAGCGCCTCCAACCCCTACATCGTATATGATATAACTTAAAATGAGGCTGAGGAGTAGTAGGTGAGCATATGGAGAGTTCAAGTGGGGATGGCTCAGTCGCTTATGAATGCATGCGGTGTGGTACTAGGGTGACAGTTGAAGAGCTTTCTAGACTACCAGAGATAAAATGCATATGCGGCTTTAGAGTATTTCGAAAGGCGAGGCCGCCAATAGTAAAACAGCTCAAAGCTGTCTAAGTCTTCTGCTTTCCTTTCATATCTTTTTGCGATAGCTATGAAATTTCTTGGCGTGATCACGCATCTGTTCCATGCCTTCAAAGCTGGTACTGCACTGATTACACACGTACAGGCTTTGCTCATGTGCTAACTGTTGATGCTGCATCAAGTCTTCAATCTTGCGGAATTTGCGATCGCACTTGTCACACTTGTGTTTTTCAAACATAAACATGATCCCTCATCTTTAGCCGTTTTTATTGTCGTTATTATCGTTGTTGTTCCGCCGATCCCAACACTTTCTACAAAGATTGCCTTCTATTTGCCAAGCAGGCTTGGGGTGGTAAAAGAACATTCCTAGTTTGCCATTGCAGATTGTGCAAGAATTCATTTTTTTATTGTATTCTACATCTTTTTTTTGATAGCACGATTTGCACAATAGTGTCCCGAACTCCATTTCCCACTGCCACCGTGCCTTATATCGATCCTGCTTATCAGCAATTTCTATTTTGCATATGGCACAAATATCGGGAACTTCTTTCTGCTCAAGTGTGAATTCTTTGGTCTTTTCTACATGGCACACGCCACATAACAAGCCTTCAATACCCCAGTCTTCATTTGGCTTGTATTTGTGGCGTCCAAGCTCTTTACCACACAATGCGCAATTGACTACTTCTTGTCTTTTTCCAAAGATGTGCAAGCAAGAATATATTAGTCTCAGCACATACAAAAATGTATATCCATCCGATTCTAAAGGTAATCAAATTTGGATAAATTTTAGGTATGAGATCTACATTAAATAATTTAGAAATCCTGTGATTATCAAAAACGCAGTATAAATGGAATACTTTTTAAATCACCAGCTAGTTCTCAATTGCTGGAATGAATAAACCTGTTTTAGCAGGTATTGCTGCAGGTATTCTACTGGCGGGGATCATACTAGGTCCTAGTTCATTTTTTGGTGCTCAGGCACAAGAACAAGAACAGCAGAACACCGGAGGCAATATAAAAAGAGTAACAATGATTGCAGATGAAGTAGACGTACAGATAGCTCCAGACAATGCCCTTCACCCTGGTGGTGTAATGTATAGAGCAATGGTCTTCAATGGAACAATTCCAGGCCCAGTAGTTTCAGTCGATCAAGGAGACACAGTTGAATTCACTCTAGTAAATGAAGGTGATGTCATACACAGCATGGACTTCCACGCAGGTGATGGTACAACTCAAGCAGTTGGTTCCAATGCAAGTGAATTTGGATCTAACATCCAACCTGGTGAAAGCGTGACATGGACTTGGACAGCTGAACACGCAGGCGCTTTCTTCTATCACTGTGGTGCTGATGGGCTCAACGGCGTATGGGAGCACATCGCAAATGGTATGTATGGAGGAGTCGTTGTGCATCCAGAGAACGAACGACCAGCAGCTAAGGAATTCTACGTAATGTTTGGCGAGATCTATAGCAGCAATGTTGATGGTGTCTTTACCCCAGCAAATGGCACAGGTAACTTCGATATAGCTCAGTTCCTTACAGGCGATCCAGACATTGTGATGACTAATGGTATGGCTCACAAGTACGTCCCAGCTATAGGGGCACATGTGCAAATTGAGCTGAATCCTGAAGCTGAGGTATTCCAAGTTCAGCCAGGGGAGTTGACCAGATGGTACATCTTTGCTGCAGGTCCAAACGACGGAGTAGCATTCCACTTCATATCTGGTATTCTAAGCGTCCATGACGGCTCTGTAATGAATAGATACGGAACTCAGGTGGTGAACGACGAGACATGGTGGATACCTCCAGGATCTGGCAGTGTAATTGAAATTACGTTCCCAGATGAGGGCATCTATGTTGGTGTAGATCACGCAATGAATGATGTGGTCAAAGGTGGAGCATTTGCAGTCCTAGCAACACCAGAATCGACTCCAGATGATTACCCAGCAGGGACGATGGTACCTCCAAGAGGCAGCACCATGGTAAGTGGACCACCAGCGATGGCAAACGCAACTACAGGAAATGCTACTGAGGGAGCAGCAGCTAACGCTACTGAGGGAGCAGCAGCTAACGCAACAGAAGCTGGAACAGAGGAAGCCGCACAAAACCAAACATTAGCAGTAGTACCAACGAATGCAACAGAGCCTCCAACAGGAGCTCCATTAGCTAACGACACAGTAGCAAGCGACATAGATACCAACGCAACAGCTGGCACTGCAGCAGACGCTGCAGCAGGGGGAGCAGCAGCAGGCGGCACTAATGCAACA
>JBQGBZ010000342.1:0-5291 GCA_052038215.1 Nitrososphaera sp. | reverse complement strand
GAGGGATCATATGCTAAGGATCTAAAAGGTGCTGTCAAAGAGGTCATTGGGTCTTGCGTCAGTATGGGTGTAAAGGTTGAAGGCAAACCTGCAAAAGAAGTATACGCAGATATTTCTGCAGGAAATCATGATGCGCTTCTCACTAATTCTGAACAATAACAGCAAAACTATTAACAACTGGGAATAAAACTCCCCATAACAGCGATTAGACAGAGATCATTTAGCAATCTTTTTGTGCCCACTAGAATATTTCTGATTCTGCGACGCAGGCTCTTGAACTAAATTAGTTTTCAGTTAGTATAATTAGGCATTCTCGCCTAAATGGCGCTTAGCCCTCAAACTGCGACGACCAACCAATAAATCTTAAATAATAATTCATGTACTGTATGTTGTCTAAACATGAGTGAAGAAAGGAAAACTGCAAGCATGCACGCTGCTAGTAGCAACTTGGTAGAATTGAGCGAGAGAAACTTTGATGAAATCGTGGGAGGCAGCAAGCCAGTATTGGTTGATTTTTGGGCAACATGGTGCGGCCCTTGCCAGTTTATGCTTCCAATATTTGACAAGCTGGCCAAGAAATATGGCGACAAGGTATCATTTGGAAGGCTGAATGTAGACGATAACCAAGGGATTGCAATGCGCTACGATGTCTATGCCATACCAACATTTATCATGTTTATGAATGGCAAGACGGTGGACAGGGCAGTTGGTGCAGTAGGAGAAAAAGGTCTGGAAGGCTTACTTCAAAAGTACCAGTAAATCTAGTTCTTAAAGGTACCCAAAGGTTGGATCGCTCTTTCTTTTCTTAGCAACAAGTATATTCAATACCTCCTTTTCTGAATCGTTTAGTCGGTGGTTGAACCTTTCAAGCAGTTGCTTTGCCTGCCTGCTGTTAAGATCTGTGTAAAAAATATCGCCCTCATTTATTTGGCGACCAATTGTTGGTTCTTTGACGGACACTGCGATCTGCATGCCCGCAGTTGCTTCCTCAATCGCTTTGCCGCTTTCCTGTATCTGATGTATAGTGCCTACTTTCCTACCCTCTTCATTTATCACGGGTACCTTTTGCCGAAGCCTACCTACTTGAATCTCAGCACCAAAGACAGCAGGATCATTGCGTCTAAAAATAAATCCTTTGAGAAACTGGAATTTGCATATCGGTGGCAACTCATTGAACATGATCAATTCTTCATGTTCACGTTGATATGTCACCCAATCAGTGTAGCTTCGTACAAGGTTGTAGATTATCTGCTCATTAAAGATCTTCACTCCACGATCTTGAGCCTCCTTTTGTGCATCTTCAAGCACTTTAACGTTAAACCCTAACAGGACTCCAAGATAGCGGTCATTCTCCTTCACGGCAGCAGCTTCTACAACATCTCTTCTTGTGATGTTGCCAATGTCAGCCATTCTGATGGCAACATTTGCTTTCTTGAGCAAGTCCACTATGGCCTCAAGTGAGCCAATAGTATCGCATTTTAATATTACTCCACTAGTTTGTATATTGCTCACGATTGCATCCTTGACCTCGGACTCTACAAGCAATTTTAGGCTATCAAGCTCCTCTTTGCTATTCCTCTGGCTGTTATTGTAAACATACACAGGACTTCCTGCTAGTACCCCTTCAAGGTCAGGTGATGTTATCTTCAAGCCTGCAGCGGCTACTACTTCATTGACTTGCTTGAATTTGTCCCTGGGGTCTCTCATTTCGTCAAGCGGCTTTGGCAATAACAATGCTTTTATCCTAGTGGAAACTGCACCATCGCGCTTACCTACAACAATGCTATCTCCCTGATGTAATATTCCGTCAAGTAGTATAATATTTGCAGACGGTCCAAGGCCTGTCTCTTCGTTTGATTCAAGCACTATGCCTCTTGCAGCGCCCTTGGTATGGCGCTCCAATTTCTTTCCCATGTACTGCTGTGTTAGGCCTACCAATACTGCCAATAGTTCCGCTATTCCTACGCCAGTTCTTGCACTGACAGGAACTATCGCAACCTCCTTTGTGAAATCCTTGACTCGCCAGAAGGCCTCTGATGGATAGCCCAGTCTCGAGAGCATTCCAACGACGCTGTATATCTTTTCATCAAGTAAAGTCTGCACAGATATATCTTGCTTTTTTACATCTTCAGAAACGAATCGTGTAGAGGTGCGCCAGCCTGCAACCATGTCGACTTTGTTTAGTGCAACAACAAACGGCACCCTGCGCTTTTTAAGTATATCCATGCTTTCAATAGTCTGAGCTTCAAAACCCTTGTTCACATCGACAACAACTATAGCGATGTCGGCCGCAGAGCCCCCGCGTGTGCGCAGGTTCGCAAAAATCTCGTGGCCAGGTGTGTCAATGACAAGCAGCCCCGGTATCGCTGCTTCTGCCTTGGCAAGTTTAGTGTATAGAGGCCCAGTTATCTCCTTAATGGTTTCAACTGGCAAAAAACTTGCACCTATATGCTGCGTTATACCGCCTACTTCTCGCGCTTGAACTGCTGTACCACGAATATTGTCTAGTAAAGAGGTCTTACCCGAGTCTACATGACCTAAAACCACAACTATTGGCTGCCTAAGTTCCACGTATTTGGATCAGCCAAAAATGACACGAGACTCTTTTATGAAGCTTTCAGGAGAATCCGAAGCATGAATAATGTTGTCGGTAAATCCGAGGCCATAGTCACCCCTGATGGTTCCCGGGGCTGCCTCAAATGATTTGGTCGAGCCGATCATGAGTCTTACTGTATTTACTGCATTGTTTCCTTCAAGAACACATGCCACAACGGTCCCAGACATGATAAAAGATAACAAGTCATCAAAAAATGGCTTGTCCTTGTGGACAGAGTAAAATTCTTGCGCCTTTTCCTTGGTGAAATTATATGACTTTAAGTTCTTTAGCTGGAAGTCTTTTTCTTCAAAACGGGCCAAGATCTTTCCCGTCAGATGACGTCTAAAACCATCAGGCTTGATAACAATTAGTGTTTGCTCTGGTGCCATTGTCGAGCTACTGCCAATATCATTTTTTCGTGTGCAGTCCACCCTTTACGTAGCGAACTGTCCATTTGAGTTTTCGGGGATCACGTTTTAACACTCGCATGTTCTTCTTGCATTTGCTCGAGCAAGTCCACTGCACATGTCCATCATTTCTGACAAGCATGATTCCATGTCCACTGATGATATGTCTACCACATAATGAACAGTTGCGTAGAGATGTTGCGGTTTTGCTCATTCACCATTTTCACCTTACCTTATCTTGCGGGCCTCACGCTCGGTTTCTCTAAGCATCAGGATATCGTTCATCCTAATAGAACCCTTGACATTCCTTGTAAGGATTCGGCCTCTATCCTTACCTTCGAGAACCTTAACACGTACTTGTATTACTTCGCCAGCAATTCCTGTCCTGCCCACGATCTGGATGACTTCGGCAGGGACTACCTTTTCTTCAGCTGCTGCCTTACTGCTCATATATCAGTGTCTCTCTCCATCTATCATTTTTGGGTTGCAGTCACTCCCTTCATATTGCTTATAGAGCTAACGACTTGTTCAACAATGTGTTGAGCCTCACCAGCATCTACAATTGTTGCAGCTGCAGAACCCACATCGATTCCAAGTGATGCGCCTAGCTGCTGCTTGCTAGGTACAAAGATAAACGGTGCGTTTCTCTCTTCGCACAAGATTGGCAGATGAGCCACGACTTCTGGCGGCTCGACGTCCTCGGCAATTACAACTAGCTTCGATACGCCGCGTTCTATAGCTTTAGTAGTCTCGTTAGTGCCCTTTCGGACTTTACCGCTTTGCTTTGATACCCTGACAGCCTCATAAACTGCATTTACCAGATCCTTAGAAGTTTCAAACTTGACATAATATGGCTTACTCAATGTTTCTATCACCCATTGGGATCATCTTGTTCTTCTGTGTAAGAAGAACAAGCGTATTAAAAATGTTGTCCATTCCTATATTTGTGATTGTACATACCTGCGGTATTCATCAACCTTTGAGTCTAGCAGCGATTTGTCCGTCGATTCTGCATACATTCTGATAAGGGGTTCAGTTCCACTAGGCCTCAACATCAGCCAAGTTTCCTCATCGATCCAAATCTTGGCTCCGTCCAGCGTCTCGACCTTCCGAGGGCTTCCGTGCTCGATGCATATTTTAATTATCCGGTCTACTGTTTCTCGCGAAGGACACACAAACTTGGTCTTATATTGGAAGGTTTGTGGCAGCTGTTCAATATGCTGTGAAAGCGACATGTCCGATGCAGTCATCATATCAAGTACAAGTGCAGTTGCCATTGCCCCATCCCTTACCTCATTTAGCGGGCCATACATAAAACCGCCATTCTCCTCTAGCCCAAGTGGGCAGTTGCGCTTTACCATCTCTCGAGATACTTCGACACTTCCAACCTTCGTATAGATCACTTCAGAGCCTGCATGTTCGGCTATAACAGATAGTATCATAGAAGTATTGATGGGGCAAACAACATGAGAACCCTTATGCTTTTTGGACAACAAATGCTTTACCAAGAGTGCCCCAGTCTTGTCGCCCATGTAGATTGCGCCAGTATTGTCGCAGAAGATGCTACGATCGCCGTCGCCATCATATGCAACGCCAAAATCTGCCCTTGAGGATTTGACAGCTTCTGAAAGCAATTCAAGATTGTCCGGCGTCGGCTCTGAACCACGGCTAGGAAAGTCCCCATCTATCTGACCATTGATAACAATCACTTTGCAACCAAGCTTTTTTGCTACAAGTGGAGCAACAACTGCTTGTGCGCCGTTTCCAGTATCTATGACCACTGTGAAATTTCGTTGCCTTATTTTATCGGCATCTATCAAAGCAAGCACAGCCTCAATGTATCTGTTGATAATATTGTAATCTACAGAATCATGACCAGTTCCAGCTATCTGGACAAATCTTTTTGAGTAACAAATATCCTCAACCTTCAGCTCGTCTTCTCGAGGGATCTCTACGCCATCTGACGCAGTAGGTTTGATTCCGTTATACTCTGGTGGGTTATGCGATGCAGTTATCATGACTCCTCCATTGTATCCTAGGCACTTTGCGGCATACTGCAAACAAGGAGTCGGTATAAGCCCTGCGTTTACAGTGTCAAGCCCTGCAGAGTTAAGAGTGGACCTGACAAGCCTTGATAGTACAGCATTTGATTTACGTCCATCATAGCCTACCACTATTGGTCCTTTGCCAAAGTATGTGCCAAGTGCATAGCAGAGATCAATCACAAGATCATGTGTAAGTTCTTGACCGTAAACTCCGCGCACCCCATTTGTACCAAATAGCCGCGG
>JBQGBZ010000341.1:0-1323 GCA_052038215.1 Nitrososphaera sp. | reverse complement strand
TTGCTGGAAACTTGGTGGATCATAAATCGTTATCGCATATGGAAATATCAAAAAAATCTTGCGAACTGTAAGGTAATCGCTGATGGTCGCTTCTAGTACAAAAACCGTTTTGGTAGGCCATTGCATAAAAAGGACACTCCTACCGCTGTTGTTCTTGGAACAAAACCAAAAAGCAATTCGTATTACCCACATAAACTTCCTGAAAAGGAAAACCACTGAAAATGGCATAAAAAGGACGCTCAGTTATCTTTACCACTAGCAATTTTAACGGACCATGGTCAGGCTTCGACAAGTTCTTACAATTAATCAAACGAAACACGCATTACTAATTACTAGCTACAGTACTACCACCACTAGCGTGCCCACCACGACCTAGACGCTGACTTCTACTTCTGTTGCTGCTCCTTCCATGAATACCGTTGACTGGCAGCAATTCTATCAATTCATTTTGCAGCGAATGAATGCAATGACTGCAGGCGAGACGCTCAGGCTAGGAAGGTATCAACTCCGGAATCTATTCTTCAGGAACATTGGCGGCACCTATATTGTCCTCGACAAATGGTTCTTCTTGATCAAGAGGCGATCCATCAGGTACACCTCCTTCTGACATTGCCACATCCTCCGTTGCTCCTACGGATGGAATGTAATTGTCACATCGCATTTCATCTAATGCCATACCAAAGACGCATTTTATTTCCATAAGTTGTTGTTGCTGATCTACTTCTTGCCCTGTTGTCATACTGTCGGCATTATTCGAAGCTGCTTCGCCAATAACCCTCCTAAGTTCGCTTGCAATTCTTTCGCTTATCTGCTCGGAACTTGCATATGGGTTAGGAATTGCACCAGCATCACGAGCTCCTGCAGAGGCAGCTGTTGCATTAGTAGTATTCCCAAGCATCACATATCCTATAATTGGAGATGAACTGTAATCAGACGTAATAGTAGAGATGATTAGATCCTCTGCTCCCGTTACAGCACTGCTTTCTCCTGCTATTCTGTAAGTTGTATCAAAGCTGCCGATGCTGGATGAGCCACCGGATATGAGATAAGAGTTTGTACCGTCCTTAATTATGGAAACAGGGTGCTCTTGTTGTTGTTCTTGTCCTGAGGTAGTAGGCGGTGCTCTTGTTGTTGCATCACTAGCTGTATCATTACTGACTTGTTCAGGTGGATCAAACGCAAGAGGTGTAGCAAGGACAGGAGTTATGCTCGGAAATCCTGTCATCGCAGTTGCTGTTGCTATCAGCAATACTATTGTTGTCATAATAAGGGTAGCAGTTTGAATTTTGATTCTGTTGTTGCAACTATTAACAGTTATCTTCT
>JBQGBZ010000340.1:0-2364 GCA_052038215.1 Nitrososphaera sp. | reverse complement strand
TCCAGTCAGAGTTTTAATTTCTTTCAATTTTGTCTCCTTATGGAAAGAAGGGGTCAGTCAATGCACCATTGTTCGCACTCTCTGTTGTGGTTGTAGCATCTTCTGTGGTTGCTATCGTGTTCTCGGGATCCATGCTGCTCAGTGTAACCTGAGCATCTTGGTATACAAGGAAGTTAAATAGAAGAGGCTGGTTTGGATTGGCTACAGGCCATACAGTTGATTGCGGTTCTGGTGCTTCTATTGTGCCCTCTCTTGGAGCTGAAAGTTCTACAGGATAGTCAACTGGGGGTGGGTTGGTAAGTGATGGGTCGGTTGGCAGTGGTGTAAAGCCTTGCGCCTGTTCTGGAGTCAGAGAACCAACTCCTGGAAGCTCGGTGTCACTTGGAATGTTGATTGCAAAGAGGAATACCATAGTCGGGCTTGCTGCGCTTCCTTTAAGATTGCTATAGAAAGTGTCCTCATCCATTACGTGCGCCACCATCACGTGTGTAAATACATCTTCAGCTACTATAGTATTGTTGCCATTTGTAACGTCCGTCACCCTTGCATGACCATATAGGAATGCATGATCGTACAGCTGGGGAACGTCTGATCTGTCAATCATGGATGCTCCGTGCTGGATCTGGTCGAGTCCTACGTTGTTTACCATGCTTGCGAACTCGGCCTGTCTTGTGGGCATTGCAGCGTCGCTGCTATTCCAATATGTGTCAGTCAGTTCTATCTGATAGGTATGGCCTTCAAGCTGGTGTGGCCCATATGTCACAGGTGAGGTATAGGTTGCTGTATATCCCGTCAAGTTGTTCTCATTGCCCTCTTCAAAGGTTCCTGTGAACATGGCGTCTTCTCCAGCTGAAACTCCACACGTCAATGCATCAGCACAGGTAAAGACATCTTCAAATGGGAACAATCCACCAGGGCCAAATACGTTGCTCAACCCTGCTGCTGGTTCAAATAATGCATTTGAAGCCTGTGTTTTTAGTATGGTACTGCTGTCATTTGGTTGTGGCAAGCTGACTTCAGAACTAGCTGTAGAGGTATTGTCATTCTGGTTGTTGTCCATAGTCATGGTGGTTGTTGTCGCAAATCCTCCTTGAATTGGAGAAAAGACGGCAATTGACATGACAAGTACTGATGCAACAACTGCCGTTGTCAATACTAGGCCATTTTTCTTAGAGGAAGTTGCCTTTCTTCCTTCTTCTTCACGTCCGTGTTTAGTCATTAGGAGTGGGCTGTTTCTATATTATTTATGAAAAGTCCCAGATTACACCAGATTCACACCCAAATTCATTGTAATGGTAGAACCACTGACTCTATCTGCTTAACCGAAATTATCGTCAATTATCTCATCTCATCTTCGTGTTATCCACAACAGGATTGCTAGTCCTGAAGACTGTGCAGTGTTGATTGCAAATAGATAGGGTGCGGCAGCATCAACAATATTCTTCTTAGTCGGGCCGGCCATATACAAGTTTGACCAAAATATAACAATTACAATGTTTTGAACTATAAACAGCGAAGCAACCAGTACTAAACCATATGTAAAATAGGATTTGATTAACCTAGCGTTTTGGATATATGTAGCAATGATCACTGCTAATAATCCGATGTTTGTAATAGCAGCACCTGCTGCGGCTAACATAAAATCCATTCAATAACTACCTAGATGATGCTCTGCGGTGACAATTAGTTAATTTACTTTTTCCCAAATTCAACCCTCATTTACTACTGCTACCTACGCTATCGTCATCATTACGTATTTTTGCGAGTATGCTTTTGAATGAGGAGTAATTCTTTTCCATCAGAGGAGTTAGAAAATAAGTTGCGCCATATGACTCCTTGTTATCGGTGATAATCAAGCCATTTTCCGATAAAACCTTGAGATGGTGCAATACCGTCTTGTAGTCTAATTTTAATTCAGTGGCAATTTGGTTGGTATTTGCAGGTCGATTATTCAAAAATTCAAGAATTTTGGCTCTATTAACCCCACCTTTTGTACTGCCAATCAAGTACCATAGCACGCGCTTGAATCTAGGGTCAATGTATCCATTTCTGCCGCTGCCACTTGGAGAAGACGAATCTTTGCCATACACTAGGTTCTTGAATTGAAATAATGATAGGAATGCCTGAAACATAGACGACAACAAACAATCGAAATTTGGTAAAGAACAACAAAAAGAAAGTTGCATTTAATGTAGACAAAACTTTATTCTGACGATATAAAGTTGTCTTTTACTCTTTTAGTTGAATTGATCTCTTGATGGATATTGAATTATTTTCTGAACACCACAAATTATTATTATTATTGTTATTGTTAAGAATCGTACGGTTTCTCACTGGGGGCTAACTTCCTTATGGGGGCTAATC
>JBQGBZ010000339.1:0-1148 GCA_052038215.1 Nitrososphaera sp. | reverse complement strand
ATGTCATCAGCCAGCACTGAGGGAATCCCCTTTAAAAAAGTTGAAGGTTATTCAGAGCAAAAAACACCATTGGCAGGAAGAGATGATATCTATTGCAACAGAACCCGAGCGACAGAAAGAGCTTGACAACAAGGACGAGATCATGTACTGACAGATAGTGTCAAGGCAGTATATCACCAAGAATACAAAAATGACAAGTCGCAGTGGGCTCCAGGGCAATCACATTAAGGAAGAAGAAGGCATCCTACAGATTCACATTTTGATTATATTGTATAGACATAACAAATCGTGCCCTGCTTTCGCGTATTGTTCCATAGCTATTCCAGCTAAATCATAAGAACTAACTCAAAAGCTAACTTTGGCATTTCTGATTTTGCAGAATCTATACAAAGCCTTAACTACCGCATGAGCTCGGGAACTAACAAAGTCCACGAGTTGCGAGTTTCAAAGTAAATCTTGGACGTTTGTGTTCTCGTTAGCGGACGCCGAACCGGGTGTGAGTGAGAGAAGTGAACTATAAGGATTCCAAAGAAAGACCGCTAAAGTAAATGATTGAAAAATTATAACAGCCTTGCATATACGTACAAAGGTTTGGGAGGGATAAAGGATCAACTTTACCCACAGTGAGCAATCAAAGCAGCTGGACTAGCGTAATGCATGCACTAGAAATATTAGCTAAAGTATACAACTATTATACATGCATATCTAATGCGTGGTTTTAGGCGCGATAGCGGCTATTATAATTGCAGTAGCTGTGCTAATTGTGTTCTTTGCAATAGGTGGTTTTATTATTCAGACACTGGCACCAGTAATCGCTGGGATAATAATATTGGTTATTGTAGTGGTCGGGGGAGGATGGCTGTATGCAAAATACCGTTCACGTTAGGTGGGAATTTCTATTACTGTGATACGCCTCATTTAGTGATTGAATTCGTTAGCAACGAATTCAAATATAGAGAATAGTCTCTCCGTCAACTAGACAAAATACGTTACTAGCGGAGCTGCTTTCTTCCTTTTTTCATATGACATACGCGACAGCTACTTGCTTGCACTGTCAAATAGATGATTAGACCGTGGTTGGCTAGAGCCTTATCACGTTCTTGGATGCAAACCTAATGTCCTCTGGCTTGATTGTTTTTCTTCCTGCA
>JBQGBZ010000338.1:0-1482 GCA_052038215.1 Nitrososphaera sp. | reverse complement strand
ACTAGCGTCAGCTCTGTTAGCCAATGCTGTTTTCATTGGCCAAATGATGTGGGCAAATTATAATCCCCAGAATTCTAACCCTGCTTTTAACTATATAGCGCAGTATGATCCCGAAAATCCACAAAGTCCCACTGGAGGATTGCTGTATTATACTACGCCCCCAAGGAGCTTTGAAGCGGCTGCACAAGACCCTCTACGAGCTGTAGCTTATGTCTTATTCCTCACAACCATTGTAACAATTTTTGCGAAATTATGGGTCGAACTTGGTGGTCTCTCTCCTAAAGCTGCCGCTAAAAACTTGCTTGACGCAGACGTACAAGTACCAGGATTTAGGCGTTCTGAGGGCTCAATTGAAGCCTTGCTGAACCGATATATCCCTTCGGTAACTATAATAGGCGGAGTAACTATCGGCCTGCTAGCATCGATTTCTGATGTGCTAAACGTTTTCGGTACAGGAATAGGGATCCTGTTGATGGTTGATATCCTGGTAAACTATTACAATTTGCTTGTCCGTGAACAAGTTGATGTTCACATGCCAAAATTGGCGGCCTTACTTGGCAGGAAATAACATTCATAGCAATGCTCGAGTAGTTGTAGTTGGTGTGCCAGGAGTAGGTAAAACGACTGTCATCACTCAAGCTGCTGAACGATTGAATCAATTAGGGTCGAAAACAAAGGTGCTGGTATTTGGTTCTCTAATGTTAGAAGAGGCGAAGAAAATGAGTATTGGAGACAGGGATGAGATGCGGAAACTATCAGTTACTGCTCAGCGTCAACTTCAGGAAATGGCAGCCAAGAGAATCAGTACGGTACAGGGTGTCAATCTTATAATCGATACTCATCTTTTCATCAATACTAAAGAAGGAAGATATCCAGGCATGCCACAAAATCTTTTGGATATATTGTCTCCTACGCACTTGGTCATGATTTCAGCAGATCCTGAAGAAATATTTGCACGAAGGATGCAAGACAATACACGAAATAGAGATCTAATTTCAATAGACGGAATCAAGAATGATTTAGAGATTGCAGTCAGCATGATAGCAACGTCATCTGTGTTGACTGGCTCTCCTTTTAGGATAATTTTCAACCGCAGGGATAAGCTACAAGATGCTGTCAGTGAAGTCGTAGAACTTTTGTCAATGAAAGGTGAGATAAAATGATACCTCAAGGCATTATTGACTCCCTTATCATGCAGTTGCCAGGTCTAACTCCTCACTATACAAAGAATCCAGTTTTTCCTGATATGGTATCAGCTCTAATTGTGGCAGCACTAATTGCTATAGGGATGAACTTTGCCATGGCTCTACTTAGGAAACGTACAACGGACATTGACAAGATGAAGAGGGTAATGAAGGAAACCAACGAATGGCGAAAGCAGTATACAGATGCAATCAGGAAACGCGATAAGGTTCGAGTAGAGGAGCTCAAAAAGAAGCAAGCATCTGTGAATAAGATGACTATGGAGATGCAGCAGCAGCA
>JBQGBZ010000337.1:0-1854 GCA_052038215.1 Nitrososphaera sp. | reverse complement strand
CGGCAGTTGGCATTGCTGAGGTAGTGGGTTCAAATCCTCCCACCCAGTCCATTTCTTTTCTGTTGTACAACTACGGTATTAATTTGAGTTTGATTTTGGTGACTGGAGGACAAATTTAGCAGTAATATGAAAAACTTATTTCTTATTAATTCTGTAACCCTTAGAGCTGCACACTGGACTGATTCTTTCATTCATATGAAAGGAATGAATCCTCATCTAACGAACAAGGGTTCAATGTTCGTATCCACTTGCAAGAGGAGTTCTTGCTACCAACTATCAAGTTTTGTGACCCTCTTCTGAATAACCAAGCATGATTTGCCTGTATGCTGTGCGTTTTTTCTAATGAACAAGAGAACTTAAAGCTGCCTGCATATCGTTTTGTGTTATCTTCTGATACTGACATAAACTGACAGTTCCCTCACTTGATGTGAGCTCATGCTAATTATTACCACTGAACTATAGCCGATAAATACGCAAGTGCATATGATTGAAATTAGCTTATGGCAGAAGACGAGAATAATAACAAAGTTTCCGCAAATCTTGTTTCAAGCACTTGCCAGTTCTGTGGAGAATCCTTTAGCAGACCAAATGACTTATCGCTTCACTACAAGGAAGAACACTTCGACGAAATCGACAAAGAAGCATAGCTATAGTTACAAAACTGAAATTTTTTGGTTAGGAAAAACCAAGAACTGCTTCTCAATATGAAAAATTAATGAACAGGGTCAGCTCTTGTAGAAGAAACAGCAGCTGCTGGCTCCAAAGGTTCATTCCTATATGATAGCTTTAGCCAAATTGGTGTGATAATCGTAGTGGCAGCAACCATGATTATCACTGCAGTGTATATGTCATTTGTCAAAGCACCTGATGATACACCCACACCTGCAACAATCAACCCAACTTCTCCTCTTGATACCATACCTATGCCAACTCTCATTGCCTTTGTTCTGTCCTTGAGGAAAATCATGGAAGGAAGCCCTGTTCCTATTAATTTGGTTACGACAGCAATCGCAATCATTATTCCTGCTATGAATAAGACGTCTAGGTTAACACCTCTCAAATCTACTTGAGCACCAATAATGGCAAAGAAGAGAGGCGCAAAGATAATTTGCAGTTTATCTACATATTCGTGAACTTGCTTGATTATCCTTGTGCTTGCAACAGCCATACCTATCGCAAATGCTCCCACGATGGGTGACAGGCCTAAAAAGGCAGCAATTCCAGCAGCTGCAAAAAAGCTAGCTGTGACTATTCCTTCCAAACTACCTTTTGATTTCCATAATCGTTCAGCGTGAAGAACTCTGGGAATGACCAATACAGACACTATCAAAATTGCGGCAAAAGTGCCCAAGACCTGCATTATTAGAAGCGCTATGTCAAGTATCGCTGGTTCTGTATTGCCAGTTTGAACCATCGATACAACTACTGACAATGCAGCAATCGCCAAGATGTCGTCAACAATTGCCGCTCCAAGAACCAATCTAGCTTCTTTTGATTGCATCTTGCCAAGTTCTGTAAAAACCTGAATAGAAATAGCAATACTGGTCGCTGTGAGAGCGGTGGCAATCAGTATAGATTGTAAAGCTTCAATTCCAAATGCTGCAAAAGCATAGAAACCAACAAAGAATGGAACTATTACACCCAAGGAACCAACAGTAAATGCTGCAGCACCTCCTCTGAGAAACTCACGGGGAGTAATCTCAAGGCCTGCGATAAATAAAATAACAACAGCAGCTATTTCCCCTACTTGTCTAACTGTTTCGTCAAGGACTACCAATGGTTCACCATTTATCAAAGGTAGAGAGCCTAGAGCAAATGGCCCAACAATTATACCAGCTAAAAGCTCGCCCAAAA
>JBQGBZ010000336.1:0-4097 GCA_052038215.1 Nitrososphaera sp. | reverse complement strand
CATCATCGCCGCCATCATCGCCGACATCATCGCCGCCATCATCGCCGCCATCATCGCCGCCATCATCGCCGCCATCATCGCCGCCATCTCCTGATTCATCGGTATCGTCTTCTCGCTCTTCTGTGATACTACTACCAGTGCTTTCTTTATCCGATTCTTCTTCGGTTGATCTCCCATCAGTATTACTGTCATCGCCGTCATCATCACTAGATTGCTCATTTTCGTTGACGTCGTTATTATCATCATTGTTGTTGTTTACATCATTGGTGGTGCTGAGTTCGAGTGTACCGCTTTCTTCAGTGCCCTGGTCTGTTTGTGCCTGTGAACGTTGTTCCTGTGATTGTTGTAAAGCAGATGCTGTCAGTAGTGCTATGTCTTCGTCACCTTGAGTGTTGACTGGTGCATTTGGATCAAATGTTGTTGATACTGTTGCAGTGCACGTTCCTCCGTTAGGACATGTGTTTTCCACGTTATCATTCATGTCAATGTGAAGTTCGTCATCTCCATCCTGTGTAATGGGAGGAACTATGAGCTCAAAATTAATTGTGCATGTTGCACTATAGCTGTCGCCAGATGTGTCGCTACAATTATTTGTGGCCTGTCCGTCCTGGGCTATGGTAAGTATGTTTGAACTGGCAACGTTTGTTTGTGTAATAGCACCTATATCATTACTCATATTAATGGTGCAGACTGCATTGTTATCTCCAAGACCTGACTCATCACAGTTATTTGTTGCCTCCAAATCTTGAGAAATGACCAACAAGTTGGACTGGTCCTCAACTAGTGTACCGACATTGGGGTTTATGGTGTTTGTCTGTGTTATAGAGTCAATGTTATTTGAGATATTGATTTCGCACTGAGCAAAATTATCACCGGTGTTTGCTTCATCGCAATCATTTGTAGCCGCAAGGTTTTGAGTGACTTGAGCCACGTTAGATTGGGTAAAAACGTCGCTTGCATCGCCAACCGCCGAGTTTGACTGGAATACTGGTCCAATGAAATTAATAGCATCGCTGCTGCCACAAAATGCAAGGTTACCTCCAGCACCTGATTCATCACATGTATTTACTAGATCCATGTTTTGGACAATTGTTGCATCGTTATCCTGGGAGATAGAAGCAAGATCATCACCTAATGCTGAATTTATTTGAGTTATAGAGTCAACCACATTCGCCACATCGTCATTTACGCAGACGGCAATATTATCACCAGTAGCATTACAGTCATTGTTTGCTGATATGTCTTGTGAAACATCAAGGTTGTTTCCCTGGTCAATTAGCACATCATCAAGACCCGTTGCAGCGTTTAATTGGAATACTGGTCCAATTATATTCTGTGCACGGTCGTTCTCACATACAGCAACGTTATTTCCATCAAGGTCGATAGTTGTTGCATCACAATCATTGGTTAGTGTCATCGCTTGAGAAAACGCACCTGTGTTGTCCTGGAAGATATCATCAAAGTTGGTACCCGCAGCGTCGTTTATCTGGTCAATTCCGTCAACATCGTCAATTAAATTAAGCGCTTCCTCATTGCTACATGCTGCAAAGTTATATCCTTCAGCTGTTGATTGGTCTGTTTGGTCGCAATCATTCTGTGCAACTATAGCTTGACTTATTGTTGGTATGTTGTTATTCTGTGTAAAGTCAGCTTCGTCATCACCCTCTGCATCATTTACTTGCCCTACAGGTCCAATGACATTGGTTGCAAAATTATTACTACAAAATGCAAAGTTATCTCCAAGACCTGTTTCGTCACACGTGTTTAATGTCTGTAAGTCCTGGCTTGTGCCTAAAACGTTGGATTGCGCCGTGTCGTCACCTCCATCAGCATCGTTTACCTGTAAAATTTCGACAATAGCATTAGCCGTAAGGTCATTAGTGCAAATTGCAACATTAGAACCAGCATTTTCTTCATCACAGCCGTTTGTCGCATCCAGGTTTTGAATAAATTGAGCGCCGTTAGATTGAGCAACTGTGTCGCTTGCGTCAGCGTTTGCTGCATCGTTTATTTGGAATACTGTTGGGATGAAATTCGTTACCAAGTTGTTAGTACAGAATGCAATGTTATCTCCAGCACCTGATTCATCACATGTATTTAGCAGATCCATGTCTTGAACAAGTGTTGCATTGTTATCCTGGGTGATAGCAGCAGCATCATCTATAGCATCTGTAGCAAGGTTAGTCTGTACTATAGCATCAATAATATTAGCCGGAAGGGCATTAAAGCACTCCGCATCATTTAATCCATCGGCTTCGCAGTCATTGGTTGCTGATATGTCTTGTGAAGGAGCAGCAGCGTTGTTAGCCTGATCAATTAGGACATCATCAAGACCCGTTGCAGCGTTTAATTGGAATACTGGTCCAATGGCATTAAGTGCCAAGGGGTTACCACACTCTGCAGAGTTATCTCCAGCAATGTCGATAGTTGTTGAATCACAATCATTGTTCAGTGTCATTTCTTGAGAAAATGCACCTGTATTGTCCTGGAAGATATCATCAAAGTTGGTACCCAAAGCAGTGTTTATCTGATCTATTTCGCTAAAATCGTTAAGTGCTAGTTCATTAGTACAGACTGCAAGATTATGTCCGTCAGCTGTCAATCCTGACTGGTCGCAATCATTCTGTGCAACTATAGCTTGACTTATGGTTGGTATGTTGTTATTCTGTGTAATGTCAGCTTCGTCAGAACCCTCTGCATCATTTACTTGCCCTACAGGTCCAATAATATTCTCTGCATCATTATTATGACATATTGCAGCATTATCTCCAAGACCTGTTTCGTCACATGTGTTTAGTACCACCAAGTCCTGGCTTGTGCCTAAAAAGTTGGACTGAGCCGTATCATCACCTACTAAATCAGCGTCGTTTACCTGTACTATCTCCTCAATTGCATTAAAGATTCCTTCACTATCGAAGTCATTCAGGCATATTGCAAAATTATTACCGGTGTTAGCTTCATCACAGCCATTTGTAGCATCGAAGTTTTGGGTGGATTGAATGCCGTTAGATTGGGCAACTGTGTCGCTTTGTCCAGCATCGCCTACTGCGCTGTTTATTTGCTGTACTGGTGCAATGGCACCGATGATATTCGCTGCCAAGGCGTTACTACAGAATGCCACGTTGTCTCCAGCACCTGATTCATCACATGTATTTAGCAGATCCATGTCTTGAGAAAATGCTGCATCGTTATTTTGGGTGATAGCAGCAAAGCCATCGCCTATAGCCTCGTTTATCTGTGATATTTCGCTAATAAAGTTAAGCGGAAGGGGATTAAGGCACTCCGCATCATTTAGTCCAGTGCCTTCGCAGTCATTGGTTGCTGACATGTCTTGAGAAACAGCAACGTTGTTATCCTGGTCAATTAGGACATCATCAAGACCCGTTGCTTCGTTTATTTGCCCTACAGGTCCAATGGCATTTAATGCCAGTTCGTTACTACAAGCTGCAGAGTTATCTCCAGCAATGTCGATAGTTGTGCCATCACAATCATTGGTTAGTGTCATGACTTGAGAAAATGCACCTGTATTGTCCTGGAAGATATCATCAACGTTGGTACCCAAAGCATCGTTTACCTGTGCTATTTCCTGAATAGAATTAAGTGGAAGGGGATTGGAACACTCTGCAAAGTTATCTCCGTCAGCTGTCAATCCCGTCTGGTCGCAATCATTCTGTGAAACTAGAACTTGACTTATTGTTGGTATGTTGTTATTCTGTGTAAAGTCAGCTTCGTCAGAACCGTCTGCATCATTGAATTGCGCTACAGGTCCAATGGCATTTAATGGCAGGTCGTTACTACATATTGCAAAGTTTCCTCCAAGACCTGTTTCGTCACATGTGTTTATTGTCTGTATATCCTGGCTTGTGCCCACAAAGTTGGATTGCGCAGTATCGTCACCTACCAAATCAGCGTCGTTTACCTGTGTTATCTCGGCAAGTGAATTAAGCGGACCGAAATTAGTACAGAGTGCAAGATTATCACCGGTGTTTTCTTCATCACATCCATTTGTCGCATCCATGTTTTGGGTGGATTGAGCGCCGTTAGATTGGTCAACTGTTCGCACAAGTATGCCGCTAGCTGGAGCTTGGGCTATATTG
>JBQGBZ010000335.1:0-23347 GCA_052038215.1 Nitrososphaera sp. | reverse complement strand
TAGCAGTAGTGCTTAGGGAAGATAAACCAGTGAAATCCACAATCGCTTCATCATTGAAGAAATGCTCCTGTCACGTCTAGAGTCGAAGGATTGCTTTTCAAATACAGGGAATAATGATTAACAAATTTCCTCATTATTATTATTTCTGAGCTCTATTATGCAATTATGCAAATGTGTAGCAATTAGAATTAATTAAATATTTCATGTTATGGAGAAGTGAACAGAAGAATGGGGAAGCATCAAGAACTATCAAAGTGTATCAAGAGCTAAAGAGGGTCTTGTTTCGTAAATAATCGCTTATTTCTGCTTCTCATTTGATTGAATATGTATACTAGAGTTGAAGACATAAGCATTAATAAAAACAAACATGCTTTTGATGGACGAACTATAGCAGCAAACCTTAAGCTTTTTTGCGTCTGGCAATTATTTTTAGCAATATCAATTAATATTTCCTCTTAAGGTTACGAGTTATGGTTTAAAATAGAATCACTGATTGAGAGAAAAAATAGTCAAAAAATTAAATAATAGATATATGATTTTTTCACACTGTTCGGGCTGTCACACCATCCCTCGTATAGTCTCGTCATCGTAATACTGGGGTATCTTGTACCGCCGGTATCTGCTTATCTTCCTCCATAGGGACAGAGTAAGAAGAATAGAGGGTAGGAGAAAAGCGAGCCGGACTATCCAAGAGGTTGTCAATCTTGTCTTTACCATATCTATTTGCATTTTCCGGTACAACCTTAGGAACTTCGGGATATCTGCAACATCCTGCGGTCACTTATCCTGTTAGGTTGTTGGAGTTCCTTCTTCTAGGGAAGTCGTTGTATCAGCGGTGGCAGTGGAAGTAGATCCTGGCTTTGGCGATTTCCGCAGCTTCTTTCCAGTCTTTCTTACTGTCTCAGCAGTAAGGGGTGCCGCTTCTTCAACTTCTCTTGCAGTGACTCTAACAGTTTCAGCAGTCTGCTGTGCTGCCTTAGTTGTTTCATCTATTGCAACAGCAGTCTCTCTGATTGCTCCACGATCCCTTAGAGCACGAGCAGCGTCATTGATTTCTTTTGCAGTATCACGTGTTGCAAGTGAAGCCTCTCTGAAGGAATCTACAAGTTCCTCGACTGCTCCGCTCTGGCGTATAGCAACTACCAGCTCTCTCATCTTTATTGATTCTTCTCGTATTCTGCGTGCAATATTTCTAATTGTTTCTGCTGTCTGTTGCGCATCAACAGAAGGTGTAATTTCTGCACTAGCTTTTGTTGTGTTCCCTGTAACCCTGCTAGCATTCGCAGTGTTACTCTCGTCCGAAGGGATAGTATCGGTAACCATATAGACTAATCATCTACCTCCCTTAAAAGAAATACTATGGAAAATACACATTCACTATGCCGATTTGGCAGCCACCAAATCACAGGTCTGCTCAAAGTGATATTGTTGTTAGTTTGAATCCTGTCTAAGAAATTTCATCTATGCTCTGTTCTCCATCGAGCTAACCATGGTAGGGCATCGTGGCGATAGGTTCATAATTTACCATGCAGCACTGGATCATAGGTGTGTGTATCCTTGAAATTTAGAAAAGTTGGAGCAGTTATACTACTAGTTTCAAATATGGAAAAATCAATCAAGTTTTATAGTGAGACTTTAGGACTACCCATAAAGACCAGATCCAAGGATTGGACGGAGTTCTTTAATAACGATACTGTGTTAGCTTTACATCCAGCTCCGAAGAAAGGAAGTGTATTGAAGACAGGTTCAGGCACACTTGTAGGCTTTGAAGTGACAGACCTTGATTTGACTGTAAAACGACTCAAAGATATGAGGGTAAAGTTTTTCAAAAAACCAAAAGAGGAACCTTTTGGCAAACATGCAATAGTCCAGGACCCAGACGGGCATCTTATATCAATAGCGGAGATCAAGGAAAAATCTTCCGAGGAAGGCTTTAACCTATTAGGACTCATAGGCGCAGAATAAGTTGGGAATTTATTTTTTGACAATCATTTCTTGGTTGCTGTAACAAGATATAGATTACCTCCAAGATCTTGTAACTGGATTCTTGAGAACCGCCCCTTCAGCAATGACCTGATCTCTGTCTTATTCATGAAACTATGCCCCTGCAGGGAAAAGTCAAGCTGCATTCCCAATATCAGCTGACTAGTTGTATAGTCGTGCTTTGACTCTGGCAAAAGTCCCTCGACGATGATTATTGTACCGTGATCTTTCAAGGCGCGCCAACAATTTGAGACAACTCTTTCCTTATCCTTGATTGTATAAAGTGATTCACAGAGAAATACTATCTCAAATTCCTCTGTAAATTTCATAGATTCAGCTGACATGTTTGCTAAAGTAATCGGCTTACCGCCAGCTATTTGGCGAGCTAACGAGAGAGCTTTATTTGAGGGATCTATTCCAACTAGCTGTGACTTTGGATATTCTTTGTATATCTTGCTGAGGAGGCCGCCTGTCCCGCACCCGACGTCAAGCAGTCTACATCCATTGGACAGAACGCTATGTAATTTCTTCTGATGTCTGGCAATCGTAAGCAGTGCGTAGTGATCCCAGTCAGTTGCCTGTTTTATTGCATCAATACTCAACAAAGTATTTCTTGTCTTCCCCGACTTGAAGAGCTCCTCAAACCCTACATACCTGAGGCTCCTTAATGCTAAGTACGAGAACTGGCCACCTAGATAATCGGGGCTATCTTTTTCAATAAGTATGCGCTTCATGTTCTCTTTGAGTTGCAATTTGCCATCTTTTGCTACGATAAACTGATATGCTTCGGCAGCAGAACACCAATCTCTAACTGCGTCGGGATAGAACTTTGTCTTAAGTGTAAGTTCTTCCATAGTCATTGGTCTTTCTGCAAGCTGATGAAATAGTTTCATTTGCCTTCCTATGTGCGCTATCCACACTCCATAAAAGCCGACGGAGAATTGCCATAGTCTTGTAAATTTAGATGACTGGTGGTTCAAGTACGACAGCTCAGTACGTGCCATTCATAAATCATTGCGCAGGTGTTTTCTTATATGGGTTCAAAGTGAATGAAGGATCAAATAACTTCTTGACTTCTAAGAAGAGAGAAGTGATGTGTTTGCCATACATCATTTGAATATAATCTGTTCTAGCAAGTCCGTCACCGTGTTCTCCTGTAATAGTGCCTCCTCTTTTTATAACATGAGAAAATACTCTTTTGGCAATGTTGCGCATAAGTTCCACTTCTTTTACAGATGTAGTATTTATGAGTGGCCTCGTATGCAAGTTGCCGTCACCAACATGGCCGTAAATTACATAATCGAGTTTGTTCTCCTGGTATATCTTCAAAAGGTTAGTAGTGTGTTCAACAAGAAAATCTGGGCGTACAACTGTATCCTCTATTAGGCCTATAGGTTTTCGATTGCCAATAGTAAGCTTCATGATGCTATTCAGTGCATTTTTTCTTGCCATCCATATCTTCGTTATACTTTCCTCATCACAGGCATATTCGACTACAGAGCATTTGCTGCCGACCTTCTGCTTGCACACTCTCATGGGTTCTTCCACCTCATGACTGCTTCGACTCCCTGCAAATTCTACAAATAACAGACAGCCGGACTGAGTCCGATTGCCGTATTCAATAGATGATACAATGCTATTATCTATCATTTCTAGAGCGATGGGAGAGAGCTCCAAAATTGTAGGCACTACTGAAACGGCGCTTAGCAAATCTTCGAACCACATAACCGTCAGTGACCTGTATGCAGGTATGTCGAGGATGCGAAGCTTTGCAGAGGTCATTAAACCGAGTGTCCCTTCTGAAGCCGCAAAAACCTTCTGGGGGTTAAAGTTATCTGCAGTGACAGCGTCAAGTCTATAGCCGCAGGAATTCTTATTCACCTTAGGATAGCGATGTTTGATCTCCTGAATGTGTAGAGAAAGTAATTCTCCAAGTTTTTTCATTTTGTCATCTAATTTGGTTGGGCTAGCAAAACCTAACTTACCATCTGAGTATACCACATTAATCTCTTTTAGGAATTAAATAGTACTACCATAGCCCATCTAGTTAATACCGCTAGAATTGTCTGCTATCATAACGCCAATTTTGCATAAATTGATGCTGGCAGGGTCAGGAGGCAGAAATTTGTTTCTCTTCTTCAGCTCCTTGTCGAGTTGGCCCTTTACAATTCCTGGTTCGACTGTTACTTGATCATCGTCAATCTCTATTATCTTATTCATATGCTTTGTAAAATCGAGAATTATGCCAGATGACAAGGATTGACCAAGAAGTCCCGTCCCTGCCCCTCTTGCGGTTATTGGCACTTTCTTCGAGAAGCTGTATTGGCATATTGTTTGTACGTCGTGCTCATCTATAGGACACAATATTGCCGCAGGCTCTATTTCGTAATGACTTGCGTCCAGAGAGTATATCTGCTTGCTCCAACTATCTTCAAGAACCTCCCCCTTCGCAATGCTAAGCAGATCACCGGCTATATTCATAAAAGAAGTTATGTATACAAATATAACAGACTTTCCTCGGCATCATGTTGGGCTGGTAATATAATGGGATTTGACGTTATCCTGATGATATTTTCAACTATGATCTCTTTCATACATATACGGGGGCGGATTAACAGAAAATGCCAACTTTGTAAACTGAAACACCTGTCAACTGATGATGGGATCGCTCCGCTTGCAAGAACGGCGTGACGACAACAACTAACAAGATTTAATAGATCCTATTTGCCTGATCTGTATTGTTGGTAACTGCCACCGGCGCCGAGGCTGATACAGTAACAGCTGCATGTACTTTCTGTGAGACAAGAATTCCGTTTGGAGAGAGCATATGTCCGAGCTGTATGAAAAAATACAATATGAAGGCTTACGATGTTGGTAGCGACGGTTGTGGTTGTGATAGGTAATAGAAGTAAAGGGGTCAGAAATTTGGTATACATAATCATCTAAATCATACAGCCACCACATCTTCATCCCCTGTATTATACCTGCTGATTCTAACCATTATATCTTACGATTTATCTTATTCGTACTTTTTCACGTCATTCTCTTACTCCCTGAGCATTTCTCCAACTGTGTTTGGTGTCTTACGTGTAGTGACAATAAGTTGTTATTCTTCGCATACAACGTTAGACGATTCAAATGCAGTAATTATAAGGGGTTAATTTAGGCACGTGTTCATATAAGATTGCCAAAAATTTTATTCATTACCTCCTTCGCTTGATTTTGTTTTTCTTCAGTTATATTAACTAAAACAATCCCTTCCAATGGTTGCCCATAGAGAACGACCGAGCCTTTCGGTGCCATTGCAAAGAGGGGTAGAGCAAGTAGATCTTCCTCACCTTGCACTTTTACCCTAATCGGGGAGGTTGCTTCCAAGGCTTTTTGCAACACCTCTATGGCCTTGTCGGATATTATCCCGGCAGGATTCGTGCAAAACATTTCTGTGGCTTGGTAATCTGTAGAATGATCCCGCACCGCCCTCCGTTCGACCCCGTCAGTGACTGCAATGTCGGGTGTTATCCCGAAAGAAAGGAGGCGGTCAGTGGTTGCATCGCCTACTGTGATTATCTTTCTCACGCCCTCTAACGTTGAGACGATTTTTTGCTTGGTTATCTCTTTTTCAACTACAAGAGTTCCAAAAGGTCTTTTTAAAAGATCAGTGTTAGAGGCCCCCGTCTGAATCACTCTTCTTTAGTCTGCTGATTTGCTTGAGTTTCAGATTGTTCTTGTGCTTTAATTTCTGCGGCTATGATGCTAATCCTTCCTGCAATCAATTTTGCTGCTTTAGTAAAGGCATGTGCTTGGACAGACTCAGGCTGAGACAGAACTGTCGGCTTGCCTATGTCGCTTCCTTCTCTTATACCTGGATGGAGCGGGATCTCACCAATGAATGGTATTCCGAATTTTTCGCTTATTTTCTTGCCACCTCCGCTGCCAAAGAGATAGATTTGTTCACTGCAATGCGGACATTGAAGATAGCTCATGTTTTCAATGACACCAACAATTGGTACGTTAAGCTTGTTGAACATTCCGATGGCTTTAACTGCAACATTCATCGCAACCTCTTGTGGGGTCGTGACGATGAGGATACCCGTTATAGGTATTGTTTGAGCTATCGTAAGAGGAGCATCACCTGTGCCTGGAGGCAGGTCGATTATCAAATAGTCTAGCTCTGCCCAGCTGACATCAGTAAGGAATTGCTTGACAATGCCTGAAACAATTGGACCCCTGTAAATACCGGCCTGCTGTGACTGCTCATAAAAGAAACCCATTGAAATGACTTTTACCCCTTCGACCTCCGGAGGCTGGATTTTATTATTTACAACTTCTGGCGATGCTCTAAGCCCAAGCATTAAAGGAACACTCGGACCATAAATATCGGCGTCAAGCAGTCCAACCTTTGCACCAGCATTGGCTAGTGCGAGCGCAAGGTTTACTGAAACGGTTGTCTTGCCGACACCACCCTTGCCGCTTGCCACTGCGATAATGTTTTTGACACCCGGTAAGAGCTCATCCATCGAAAGCGACCTGCCCTCCATAACTCGAGCAGTGACCCTCATGTTTAGGTCCTTCACACCAAGGGATGCCATCGCAGCTCGTACATCACCTTCAATTTCGCTATTAAATGGGCAAGCAGGAGTTGTTAGTTCGAGGGTAAACGCAACGTTGCCGTCATTTATGGATAGATCCTTAATCATACCCATGGACACGATATCTTTATGAAGCTCAGGATCTACAACCTTCTTAAGAGAGCTAAGAACCTGATCGACTGTCACCATTGTAAAAATTTTGGCTTTACAGTATTTAAATCATCGTATCTCATGGAAAAGCCCTAAATTTTTAGAATCATCGCTTTAAGCAATATCTCTAAATTCTGTCGAATCTCAATGTAGGCGCCAGATCTTTTGACTTAAATTCAAAGAAATAGTCATCACAAATACAAGGCGCTAGAACGTTAATTAAAAATTTGAAAACTTCGATCTAAAGAGACACCGTCATATTCTTCTATTTCAGAATGCCTCGAACAGATTTATCAGTACTTGTTCTACCAAGGCCTAGAAAGAGGGTATGAATCATCATTATACTAAATTGAGAATATCTTTCTCACATCTTGGAATCTCTTTCTTAGAGTCACGATGCTAATATCCCCTGAGACTGCTATCTGAGCTTGACTTACGTTCTCCCCTTCCTTCAGACATGCTGCATAGAGTACTGCTACTGCAAGTGCGTTAGGGTCCTTTCCATGTGAAATGGGATCCTTCTTGATTGTTGATAGCATATCAAGTGCACTTCTATAGGTCTTTTCACTTACCTTTGCTTTGTTTGCGATCTTTGCCAGATATTTATTTGAGTTAATGACGGGCAGCTGCAGCTCGAGGTTCTGAACAAGGAGTCTATAGCATTTACCTGCGAAGATCGGATCTGTATTGGCCGCGGACGAGATTTCTTCAAGTGTCCTAGGTACGGAAAGGTCTCTGCACGCAGCATAAACCGCTGCGACTATCAATGCCCTAATCGATCGTCCCTTGATTATTCTCTTGTCAAGTGCCTTCCTGTAATTATAGGCAGCTTTCTCGATCAAAGTATCACTAAGTGAAAGTTTATCTTTTATAGTACTCAATATGGCAAATGCATTCTTTAAGTTGCGATGATAACTGCGATTATTGCTTGAGATCTTGTTCCATCTCCGCATACGTTGTACTTTGCTCCTTTGCTCGGCACTAATGGCGACTCCGTTTGCGTCTACGTTCGAATACGAAATGAAAGTAGATAATCCCATGTCATGAAAAGCGAGCGAAGACGGCATCCCTGTCCTACTCTTACTTTCCATATCCTCACCAGAGTAAGATCTCCACTCAGGCCCCATCGATTCAATATTGTCCTTCACTACCATCCCACACGAAGAACAGATGGCCTCGCTTGTTTCCGTGTCAAAAACAATCGAAGTGCTATTGCAAAGAGAGCAAGCCTCTGCTGGTTCCGATGCAAATTTGTAACTCATGTTGGAAGCGATAAGTTTTAGAATTAATTTAAGTCGCATGTATACAGTGTGTTCGTTTATAGTACACTGTAGTGCAGATCATTACTTATAATATTACTATAACACGGAAGCGTTTCCTTTAATTGCAGAATCCCCTCTCTAATGGAGTGTATGACGGTCCTTTCGACGAATGGCAGGTCATCCTCCATTACCAGGTCTTTTCGATTTGAGTCTGACGTACTTGACGTACTGGATGAGGAGGCAAAGAGAATGGGAATATCCGTAAATGCGCTAGTTGGCATTACACTACGTCGATATGTAGAATTTACTCGCTATTTATCAAAAATTGATATGGTTGTAATAAATCGTGAAATGCTTACGTCACTTATTGACTTACTAGATGAAAAAGCTGTTTACGAACTTGGAGTGAAGCTAGGACAGACCGTGCTTGATGACACAGTCATGTTCTGGAAAAAAGAAACCACCGACAGGACGGTCCTGGAGTATATTGAGAAAATGGTCTGCAGATATGGCCACCTGGGGACTTATGACGAGAGGAGAATGCCCAGCGGTGAACTGGCGATAGTAGTACGTCACAGACTGGGCAAGAATGGCTCAAGATTTCTTGCAGGTTATTTGCAGGGAGGACTAAAACAAACATTAGACATTGACGGTATCTTTGAAATCACTGATTCATCAGTCAAATGCCAAATTCCGGCCAAGAGATAGTACGGCTTGACGAAGACAAAAAGTTCATAATGAGCCCGCCATCTAGAATTCCTGGATAATGTTTGCCATAGTGCACATGAGCGACGTCGTTAGAATTCCACCAAACAGACTTACTCATTCTCTCAACGATGCTGCTGTTCAGATTCTCAAAGAGAAGTATGAAAGTATGATTAGCCCCGATGTTGGATATGTCATTATGATAACCGATGCCAATCCAAGTTCAGTCGGCAAACTTGTAGCGGGTGACGGCGCCACCTATCATAAGGTAACCTTTAAGGCCCTTACTTTCTACCCCAAGCTTCAAGAAATAATCGAAGGGGAAGTGGTTGAGATCACTGATTTCGGGGCATTTGTGAGGATAGGGCCTACTGACGCTCTCCTCCACCTCTCGCAGATTACTGATGATTACCTTAAAAGCGATGTCAAGCAAGGAGTAATTGTAGCAAACCAAACCGCACGTTCGTTGAAGATTGGGTCCAAGATTAGGGCAAGGATAACTGCAGTAAGCCTTGGGAAAGGAGCAGGAATGGGAAAGATAGGTATAACTTGCAGGCAGCCTTTTCTTGGTGCAGTAGAGTGGGTCGCTGAAGAAATAAAAAAGGCAAAGGCTGGCGGACAACAGCAACAATCTCAAACAGCTAGTGCAAAGGAGAGAAAGGGAGGGGATAGGAAATAATGGCAAAGGAGAAAGCATGTAGGAAGTGCAAGGTGATAACTACTGGAAAGGTTTGTCCAAATTGCAAGTCTACAGATCTAAGCGCAGACTGGTCAGGGATTATACTTGTTTTTGACGCCGCAAATTCGCGAGTTGCTAAGATCCTTGATATAGTCACTCCCAATAAATATGCGCTTAAGGTTACCTAAATGGACGATCTGAAGATATTTCTCGGCGTCAGGGAGATTCTTAGTGATTTTTTGCAGGAAGATATTGGGAGCGGAGATGTCACGAGTAATAGTATAATTCCTGCAGACCTTAAGGCAAGGGCAGAAATTGTAAGCAAGTGTCGCGTCACAGTTGTCTGTGGCCTAGAAGAGGCGTCTATACTTTTTGACATCTGTGGGTGCGATAGCGAGCTCCTAGTTAGGGATGGGTCAAAAGTCATGAGAGGCACTGCCGTAATGAACGTGTCTGGCCCCGCAAGAGCCATTCTTAAAGCTGAAAGGACGGTACTAAATATCATAATGCGGATGAGTGGCATCGCAACCGAGACTAGTCGCCTCGTAGACCTAGCAAAAGGTATTACAATCTTGGCGACGCGTAAGACAGCACCAGGTCTGCGCTATTTTGATAAAAAGGCAGTCGTTTTAGGAGGAGGAGCCGCTCATAGAATGCGGCTTGATGATATGGTACTGATAAAGGACAATCACCTCGCTCTATCATCTGATGTAAAAAAGACGATTAGATTGGTTCGAGAAAATGTCGGCTCATCCATAAAGGTTGAGTGCGAAGCTCGAACCAAGGAGGAAGCGTTGGCACTCGTAGCAGCCGAAGCAGACATTGTCATGCTAGACAATTTCACCCCAAAACAGGCCGAGCAAACAACAAGGCAGATTAGAAGAATGGGATTACGAAAAATAGTAAAGATAGAACTCTCAGGTGGCATCAATTACAAAAATATCGGGCGTTATCTGAGGGCTAAACCTGATTTTATTTCCACTGGATATATTACACACTCATCAAAGGCAGCTGATTTCAGTCTTGAAATCATGAAATAGCCAGCATTCGGTCGATTGCAAGTCGTGCCTTATCCGCAGTACGCTTTGGCACTTTTACCTCATAGACCCCTTTCGTAAGCGAATGATAAACCTTATCCAAGGTGATCTTTTTCATATATTTGCACGATGCATCGGGCTTGACAGGTATGAACTGCTTATCGGGATTCTCTTTCTGCATGCGATATAAAATCCCTGTTTCAGTAGCAACAAGAAATTGCCTTGCATTTGAGACTCTTGCATGCTTCATCATGCCCTCAGTTGATAGTATGTGACCGTTCTTTGCCAAGTCACCTTTTGATATGTGATATATCACTGAGGAAGTGCAACTACATTCAGGGTGAACCAAAAAATCTGCATTCCTGAAGCTCGTAAGCATCTTGTTAATGTCCTCTGCCCTAATACCCGCATGTACGTGGCATTCACCTGGCCAAATGTACATATTCTTTCGCTTCGTTGTTTCTGCGACGTAAGAGCCCAGAAAGAGATCAGGAAGAAACAATATTTCTCTGTCTTTTGGGATGCTATTCACAACCTTTACTGCATTTGAGGATGTACAGCAATAGTCAGATAATGCCTTTACCTCTGCAGTCGTATTAACATAGCTTACCACTAAAGCGTCCGGGTGATCCGCCTTCCAAGACTGTAATTCGTGCGCATTAATAGTAGAAGCAAGCGAGCATCCTGCTTCAAGATCCGGTATGAGAACTTTTTTATCTGGGCAGAGAATTGAAGCTGTTTCTGCCATGAAGTGGACGCCGCAAAACAATATTATGTCAGACTGCGCTGAGGCTGCCTGCTTGGATAAAGCGAGTGAATCACCTATAAAGTCAGCTATGTCTTGCACTTCTGGAAGCTGGTAATTGTGCGCCAGAACTACTGCGTTCTTTTGTTTTTTCAATTCTAGGACGGATTGCTTGTAGTCTAAGTCTAACATTGTCATAGTGGCAGATAAACACGAGATATTAGAGAGTGTCTACATTTAAAGTAGTATAATGCAGGACAACACTGCCTCCAAAACACAATTAAAGGGCAATACTTGCCACCATCTCTACTGCCGCCCTTGTTCAATGGATGATAAAGGCTGTTAAGAGGAAACAAAGCGCATACAAATATAAAGATTAACTTCGCAATCAAGCATAGATTAAATGCCAACACACGGTTCACTTACAAAGGCTGGGAAGGTAAGAGGTCAGACCCCAAAGATTCAAGGTAGAACTCGGTTAAGGCCTATTGCGAAACTCCGCAACAAGGACAATTTTGTCAAGCGATTTGAAAAGAAGAGGTTACCTGGGCAAAAGAAGCCAGAGCGGCGCGGCGGCAGAAGGTAAAAATTCCCTTTATCACTTCATATTTATTTAGTTACGTTAGATGCCTAAGAAAACTATCGGCCTGATGGGGTGTGGTACAATTGGAACCCCTTTGGCATTGGCCATAGACTCTGGTAGAGTAGTTAATGCCTCACTCAGTGGGCTGTTTGACATCATCGATGAGAACGCAAGGAATTTAAAAACAAAATTAGAGAGTAATCCCCAAGTATATTATAATTTTGATCGGTTCGTTGATTCCACCGCCGACATCATAATAGAGGCTGCCTCCCAGCAAGCCGTTAAAAATTATGCCAAGAGGATAATTGAGTCTGGCAAGGACGTGATGGTTATGAGCGTAGGTGCCCTAGCAGATACTCTATTTCTAGCAGAATTGCTTCAGCTAACTCCCATAAGGAACGGCCACAGTAAAATCTATGTGCCAAGTGGAGCGATAGCTGGCATAGACGCAATTCGTAGTGTCAGACACATCGCAGATTCTATTAGGCTCACTACGAAGAAAAGTCCAAAGGCGCTTGCTGGCGCGCCATTCTTTACAACAAGAAATGTGAGCCTTGACAATATAACAGAGGTAACAGAAATCTATGAAGGACCTGCTGTAGAGGCAGTCAAATTGTTCCCCGCAAATGTAAATGTCGCTGCTGTCCTGAGTCTTGCCGGAATCGGTGTAGAAAAAACCATGGTACGAATACTTGCAGATCCCGAGGCAACCACTAACCAGCACGAAATTGTGGCAACTGGTAGCTTTGGGGAAATGAAAATAAGTGTCAACAATGTAGCTGCCCCTGGAAACCCTAAAACGAGTTTCCTTGCTGTGCTTTCAGCAATCGAATGTCTTCGTTCAATATGTGAGGACGGGATTAGGATAGGCTCATAAGAATCACACCCTTCTCAGTTTATATTGGGTTTACAGTTGAGCAATTGCAAGTATGAGTTACGGAGGAAGAAACGACAGCTTCGGCCCGAAGCCGGTCGAAACCGGCAAAGAATATGACGTACAGATAACTGAAATAAGCCGTAAGGGCGACGGGATAGCAAGGATACAAGGATTCGTTATCTTTGTAAAGGGAGGAAAGGTAGGTCAGAACGCGAAGATTCGTATAAGCCAGATCGGACCAAGGTTTGCAACTGCAGAACTTATTGACGGCTCAACTGCTTCAACAACAAACGAACCAACAAGTTAAGTTACTGCGCTCTGACAGACGTACGCAGTGACAATTTTTTTATTTATTATGTAGTTACTATTCCAGTTCGACATTTACCTTTTCAACTTTTCGACCCTTTTCTATTCCCATATATTGTAATGCTCTTGCGAAGGCATTTAGAATCAGGAGTACGAAAGCAACCAGTTCATGAATTAGGGATTGCTTTCGTTTTTGCTTCATATATAGACGATATCTCTTGGCAGCTAGCTGAGAGTAGTTAGTCATGCGTATCATTCTGCCAATTTGAGTGATATAAGGGTTGACCAGTCCCCAAAGAAATTTAGGGTCTTTTGTTCAAAGGTTGATTACCTTCCCATATGCGCAACAATATAATCGCCATTGTAGCAATCTCCTTCGTAATTGTGGGTGTTTTGTGGGGTATTGGAAATCTTATGAATCCCGCGCCAGGGGTTGACCTCCCTGTGGAGGATATTGTCCTAATAGCCGAGAGAAGTACCTTTAACGATACAAATCCTGACGTGCACGTGAGAGTAAATGTTCCAACGAAGCTGGTTGTACGCAACAATGACGCAGTAACACATGACCTACGAGTTGATGCTGCTACAAATAACGGAGTAACACCCATAAATACTGCTCCACTTCGCGTAGGGCAGGACTTTGTCACTGCTATCGTGTCATCAAAACCCGGAACGTACAAATATTACTGCTCATACCACCCACAAATGCAAGGATATATTTTCAGTAAATGATACTGTCGAGAGGTATAGGAACTACAGTATGAGGACCATAGTACTATTGCTAATTCATTATTTTCTTGTGTCAACAATTAATTCTAATGAAGTTGGATAAAATACACAATTCAAAAATTTTTGTATCCTTAAATAGATGTTCCCGAAACCTTTACTATTGTGATTACATCTTCGTCGGTTAGTTTATGGTCAAGACCTACTTTTTGTCCAGCAAATTTTGCGCTCTTGCCCCATACAAGTCCATACCGGAAGTTCTTAGTCATGTTTCTGTGAATCTTATTGCAAACGTCCTGTACAGTTGCACCATTCTTTATTATCAACGGTTCTTTGTAATCAGTCTCGCCTCCCTTCGGCCGCATGTAGATTCTGATGAATCCAAGTCTTTGGTATATCGCCTCTTTTAGGAAATCAATATTAATACCGGCATCTGCAGAGACCGCAATAAAATTCGTATCGTTGCCTCCTACCCTTGACTTTATATCTTGCACAAAGCTTGGGTTGACGAGGTCTACCTTGTTCAACACAATAAGTGAAGGGACATAAATGCGGTTGCCATTGAGCACATCAATTAGTTGATCATCCGTGAGGTTGGGCTCTCTGATTATTAGCCTGCCATTGTGCAAACCATAAACTCTCATTATTTCCTTTATCAATCTTTCAGAAGTTTTGATAGGCACTTGAGCATTTACTGATATTCCTCCTATTGACGTCTTCTCTACCACAATATTTGGCGGCTGCTCATCCAATCTGATTCCTGCCTCTGCTAGCTCTTTTTTTAGGACGCCTAAATGATGGGGTTGGAATACGTCGAGTACGATCAACACAAGATCTGCACTTCGTGCGACAGACAACACCCGCTTCCCGAAACCCTTGCCGCTGGATGCTCCCTCAATGATTCCGGGCATGTCAAGCACCTGAATCTTGGCTCCTCTGTAATGTAACATACCCGGGACGGCCGTGAGCGTTGTAAATTGATAGGAAGCAACACGGGATTTTGCGTTTGTAAGAATATTGAGAAGCGTGGATTTCCCTACGCTTGGTAGGCCTATAAGTACCAGGGTCGCGTCCCCTGCTTTTCTGACATCAAAGCCAATGTTCTCGCCTCCACTGTGCATTGTCTTGCCGTGAACATTATCCTGCATCTCCCGCTTAAGACGCGCTATCTTGGCCTTGAGAAGACCTATGTGAAACTCTGTGGCCTTATTAATCTGAGTTCTATGGATCTGATCCTGTATCTCTTTGATCTTCTCTGGGATACCCATTGTTGGACGGCATTTCATTATCTACATGGCGATAAAAATTTTGTCAGCTGAAGCATTAATTTCAGTCCACGATTAGCTTTGATTAAGCAATATCCCTGCACACAGATATCCGACTTCTTCTTTGCTGGTGGTAGTACTATACAAATTACTGGTCTTTGTTACGGTCTTAGTTTCCAAGTGGCGCTGAACTTCCGTACTTACTGCCAAAATAACCTAGCCCGCCTCAAGCGATAATGGTGGCTGGTTCATAATGAAAGGTCATCGAACAATTGACGATGAAACCTCTTTTGGCATTGAATGCTGCAGACATCTCAAAGCTTAATTTATATTCTATAGCTTGTTCAGTCTGTCAGGGCTCCGGTGGTGTAGTCCGGTTAAGCATCTCGCCCTCTCAAGGCGAAGATCACGGGTTCAAACAACTGAGAGGTCATAGCTTCCAGTGGGGACACATCCCGTCCGGAGCACTTTTTTGTAGAACCACCGAGTCAGAAGGTTTAGTACATTTGTGAAAAGGGCTTGTTGATATACCAACGTATGAATAGTTTTAACTCCGAGATATGTCATAATGGCAAAGAAATCCTTAGAAATAGCAGGGCCTCACATTGACAAAAATATTGGATTGTTGCCAAGAGCCAACACATTTGAGATGCAGACGTCTGACTACTTCAGTATATAGCCAATAATAAAGAGGATCTAGGAGTTCTATTTGAAGATTTTTTTGGAGAGTGTGCAAGAGGGGAGCAAGGATATGCAGTTGAGCTAAATGACAGGCTGATGGAATTTGGAACGAATCCAACCGACGATCCAGCAATTTAGGCTGCATAAAGTGGAATAGGCAAGACAAAAGCTAAGAAATATCAATCAATTAGGAGAGCGCTGGAGAAGTCTTTGGAGTTAGAAAGGCTTGCGAACGTGCTATATATTGATCTTGCAAAAGCATCGAAAGACAAAGATCATGGATCTTACCGGCTTGCACTGGAATCATTAAGAAATGAGCTAAAAGATCAGCAAACAATCGCAGACATTTTGTCAAGGCTCTAAAGAAGGAATGTTAAAGAGCTAGCAGGCACATAAAAAAGAATATTCATAGAAACATACTGTTACTTAGTGCCTATATCAAGGAATAGGCATTCTCTTGACCCTTTAATCCTCCTTTTTTTAATTGATGTCAAGGCAGATGATTTAGGAGCTATACTTGCCTTGATCAACTCCAAACCACAACATGAACATTTTCCTTTAATAATGGCCCTTCCGTTTGCGAGTCTAGCATAGTTTGCGTCTGCAATACGAACATTTACTTTGCAGCAAGTGCAATATGTTTCTCTTTGCATAACTCTATCTATTGGAATGTCGTAATTGTATATGAAAGCAACGATAACCAGTAAGTCAATTTATCCATATTAGATAATTGAATGAAAAGAAGTGCAAGGGACCTAAATGGATCTGTTGTTCGTAGTGATGTTGAATACGAGGCTCCCATGAAGGGAATAAGAATTTACTCATTTCAATTATCGATCTATGATGATAATGTCTCTACTGTTTTGGCTGAAAACTACGTTTTAGGGAGCAGAGAAGATGTGCATGTATATTGACATTCGCGAATTGAATAGTTATGACAGGAACACAAGAAATGACTCGCTCTAGTTGGCTCTATCCAATAATGCAAGAGCATCAAACATCTAAAAGTGTCAAAGCTAATAAGCATAGGAAGGAGCAAAATCCTCCTATGCCTAGGCAGCAGGGATTCGGCAGTCCGGTAGTTTCTCTTCATTTTGTCTGCAAGCCTCGGCAGATAATAGGGGGACTGTTACGTCGTCATTATCAACCTGCAACCGGCTATATGAAACAATAAACAGATAAAAACTCTATTGATAATTCAAAAGTTTAGAAATAATTCCTTATTTTCAAATTAGCTATTATGCCAATGACTAGTGTACTACTCAAAGCGTAAGTACCAAAACCAGGATTGCTGTTCGAGTAAACTATTATTGGAAAAAACCCGACCATTTTTTGCCTCTGTAGGCTCATTCATTGTTGATCAATGTTGTATGAAGTCAATTTTCCGGTTATTATTAACTGCTGTCTTTAACTCTTTTTGTTGCAGGCTTCCTGATAGTCCTGCCACTCCTAATGCTATCGGACGCTCTGCCTTTATATTTGCTCTTGAGCGCTTTCATCACCTTGTCCCGGATTCTAGTCGTATTAGCTCTGGGTGTCGTGGAAAGACAGAGTATCCCGTTGTCAAGCGGGAAAGTCAATAGTGTAACCTTTTCGTACTCTGTTAGGCTGTACCCAACAACTCCGAGCCTGTCAGTGTATGACTGCAGCGTAGTAAGATTAGATAAAGAGTGGATGTACATTTGCTGTTCATCCTTTTCATTGAGTAGTGGCTCCACCCCATGCTTAAATCCCCCTTCGATTACTTCGCCTCTGAGATTGACGATGCCTGCGAACCGTATATTGCGATCAAGCTTGATGACTTTGTCGCAGAAATTGGGCTCCACTCGCATGTGTGGTTATTGCTCTTCGGAATATAAATCGTTTACACGTATTTCGTAGGACCTTTCCTTCATGTTATGACTCTGATGCCTCTACAAGGCGTGTTTCCATAGAATGACCGTTTTTAATATGGTAAGAAAAATGTGAGCGTACAAGCATGTTAATATTAAGATCGGTAAAGTATTTTGGTGAGTATCTAGCAAGGACCAATTTGCAGTCGGAGCAGTAGATTTCTTTTAACATCAAGCAGGTATTTTTCATTGGGATGGATTCCATATATATACGGTCAATCGAATTTGATATCGATTGTTTTAGTTGCATTATCTTTGCTCTCATTATTGGCGACATTGTTATTAGCACCACCGTTATTTGTAAAGTTTATCGTTGATGCTTTATAATATATCACTTCGCCCCTCCTCTCTATTACTGCCACAACTGCTTCCTTACCCATCTTTTGTATTTGGCTGACCGCCAGAGCAAAATCTTTCGCTGTAACGTTAGTGCCCTCATTAATGCCAAAGACGACGTACTTGGCCGGTTTTTTCTCATACTCCCCGCGCTCATACACCCTAAAGTCATTGCCAAAACCAAAACCTTCCTTTGCCACATAGCCTCTGCTTCGCAAGTCGCGGTAAACCAGAAACACACTCATGATATTCCTATTATGCTTTAACAATAGTTCAAACAATGAGTTGAAGCCAATATCAGGTTTATTACTAAACCTAAAGCGTTTTGTGTAAAATAGATATAGTGCCTCATATGACTTAAGGACGAAATCTGCATCTTCTTTCTCCCCAAAACCTTTGGTGCGCAATTCATCTTGAAAATGGGGCTGGTCGATGAATATCTTGGCACTTCCAGCTAAGCGACCCTCTATTATTGGTGCTTGCACTTGTGCTGCAGAGCTTAGTGTTACATTTACGTTCTCCTGCGGCAGTTCTGAGCTAGTTGCAGCATGAGAGGATGACATCAAAGCTATGTTGTAAAGGAGGTTAATTAACTAAGCTATTGCTTGGATGAAGTTTTGGCTCTATGACACAACGATTAAATCAGAGCTAATCCCCGAGTCTGTTATTAACAATATTTGGTGCCATAAGATATGAAAGGTGTAAATTATAGGGAAACTCGTGGTATGCCGTATGTACGGCGAGAATACATTGCAGGCAAGCCGCAGCTAAAAATCGCTAGGTTTTCATCTGGGCTTGCCGGGAGCAATTATGATTACAAGATTGAACTTATAGCATCTGAAAAACTCCAGATACGCCACAATGCACTAGAATCTGCGAGGCTTGCAGCTAATAAAAGGATGGCACAAGCTGGTGAGACAAGCTTCTTTTCTATGTTACGTGTATACCCGCATGTATTGCTCCGAGAAAACAAAATGATTGCAACTGCAGGCGCAGACCGACTCCAGGAGGGAATGAGGAGGGCTTTTGGTAAGTCAACAGGACTTGCCGCAAGGATCAGGCCTGGGCAAGTGATTTTTGAAGCATACGTCACTGCACCTAATCTCGAACTAGCCCAGGACGGATTCAAGATGGCGGCAAGTAAGATAGGCCGCCCAACAACCACTAGAATAACGCCATTAAAAGAGCAAGTAATGACAAAAGCGGAAGATTAGATCAAATCTGCTCAGTCAATCTCTTATTATCTTGCGAATTACAGATATTGGCTCTTCCTCCTATGCTCTCACAGATGAACGCAGTAATGTTGTCCGTTTCAGTTTTTATTGCGTTACCTAGCAGAGAAGCAGAGTTTTCGATCTCTGTCATGACCTTTGTGTGATCCATGCCTTCCAGTAACTGAGGACTATAGCCAGAACCAACTTGCATAAACTGGCCGTCGATAAGAAGAAACGGAATTATCTGGTCGGGGTTGAACGTATCTATGATTTCATAATCTTTTTCAGTAAGCTCCTGCAGTGGCTCAAAATTTCTATCGGCAGTTTCCCGTCCAATGAAATCCACATAGTCACTTGTATATTTCGCCCTGGAAAAATCAAGAGTCGCGATGCTAAGGTATTTTTCGTCGTGCTCAGCGCTTGTGGTCTCTATAAGCCCTTGCCAACTACCAAAATTGTAAAGTGCTCTTACAATAGCCCATCGCTCACTCGCGCAGTAAGGACAGAAGCTTGCACCCATAAAGAATATCAATGGTTTGCCGCTTGACTGTTTAAGTGGTTGATCAGATATGTGCATGAATTTTCCAAGAGTCTTCTTTGGAATGAATGTGGTACCGCTAACGTCATCAATGGTCATAAGCAGTACAAGAACTTTTGATGTTTATTTATTAATGTTAGGAATGACTTTGATAGAACCTGAAAAGAACATGTGAAGTCTTTGGTATTTTACAGCATAGAGAATTCCGATTAGCTAGGTAGCTGAACTGAAAACTTTCTAAGTACCTTCGTGGTAATCATTGGAAGTGCTAAATAGCTTTTGAGTATGCCTTTGATGTGGCCAATGATCCTTCAAATTGGACCAACCTTCTAGGCGAATCGGTACAAACAAACGATGACCAAAATATATGGGATATCGAAGCAGTGAGCCGAAATTTCATGCTGGTAAAAAAGGGGTTGTAAGCGTCCATCGCTACTATATGCCTCTTCACAGAGTCGAAGGTCGGGATGGTATGGTGTGGTATGATTAAAGATCTCCGAAGAAGATGTAGAGACAAATTATGTGAGAAATGCAATACCTCGCTACAAAGAATTGAATGTGACGATATTATCAGTTCTAACAAATTCACTTGTGTCCGATGGACCCAGTTTGATTTTTTCTTTCCCCAAAAATCCCGCCAAATTTTCTTTTCATAGCTTCTTGTTTCTGCTGCGAGTATGAATGAGGTATCGAGGATATCCTCGCAATTGCAGGAATCTGTGAGCGAATGGACATTTCTATCATGACAAGCAATAGTTCTACATCTGCAAGCTTCTTGTTGCCATCAATCTCAAGATGCACCTCAGCTTGCGCCAATGCCCCTGCTGGACGGAGTAGTACTGATTTGACCTTGATGTTTTCTTCCTTAAACTTTTCTTCTACTATCCGCTTGACCATCTCAGTCAATTTGGGGTTCTGCCACGAGTCTACCAGAATCAGTGATGATTGCTTGAGGGAAATATATGATACTGAAAAAATGTACCCCGCTATGATCATGCCGCCTATTGCGTCCATCTGGAGAATACCAAACTGCGATGCAATGAAGATGCTGAAAAATCCAATAACAGATGCTGATCCATCTTTTATAGAATTTTTGGCATCTGTTTTTAGCGACAAGAGGTTATACTTATTCGCAATTGAATTCATCTGAAATGCTCTATGTAGCGAGATACCGCCTGCAGCTGCAAGCACGATCATAGTCAATATTGGTTGTTTAATCTCACTTGGGTCTAGTAACGCTTCAAATGAATGATAAAAGATGAATATTCCTATTCCAATCATTCCTATTGCAGCAATGAGCGCTGCAAAACTTTCCACCTTGTGGTAACCGAAAGGAAATTTCCTATCTGCTGGTCTGTGTGCTATGCGTAACCCGATAAGCACTATCATTGATATCATTGCATCAGAAAGCGAGTCTATACCATCTGCTGTGGCAACTACACTTCCGCTTACTTGACCCATGAGAATTTCTACAACCCCTATGCTTAACAAAGTTATAACGGAAATCTTGGCAATCTTCTGCCCTGCAATAAGACCCTCGTTTACAAGATCGGCCGGCATACCGGCTGAGGACTTGCTGCTACTCACGATAATACTAGTTATATTTGCAGCCTATCGTATTTAACGTTTCAAATAGCCAAATGCAATGATGGACGAGGAAATTACCGATGGCAGAATAATCTCATGAGGTGATGGTATCGTTATAAAGATAAATAAACCTTGACCAATTTACCAACTGTTCAGTTGCACCTAAGAACCCTTTCAGACTTGGATGACTCGCAATTTGACGGCAAGAGGGTGTTTGTTCGAGTTGATTTTAACGTGAGCATCAGTAATGGTGCTATTGGGGAGGATTATAGAATACGAATGTCTCTTCCGACAATTGAATATTTGACAAAACGAGGTGCCAAGGTCATATTGGGATCACACCTTGGGAGGCCTGTAGAATACGAGAAGAAATTCTCTGTGGCACCAGTTGCAAAACACCTCACAGAGATCATTGGAAGATCAAGTCCTCCAATACGCTTTGCGAATGACTGTGTGGGTTATGAAATTGAGGAACAAATAAGTAAAATGAATAAAGGCGATATCTTGTTGCTTGAAAATCTGCGTTTCCACAACGAAGAGGAGTCAAATGACCCTGAATTCAGCAAAAAGCTTGCTTCTCTTGCAGATATTTACGTCAATGATGCTTTTAGCACTTCTCATCGAAAGCATTCCTCAACTTATGGTGCTGCGTGGTTGTTTGATATCCGACTGGCTGGCTTCAATCTAATGAAGGAAGTCAAGTACCTTTCTATGATAAGGGAAAATCCGATTAGGCCATTTACAGTTGTGATAGGTGGAGTAAAAATAAAGGACAAGATAGGAGCTCTTGAGCACCTGTTGCCAAAGGCGGATAAAGTGATAGTAGGCGGTGCGGCCGCGTACACTTTCTTAAAGGCAAAAGGTCTCAAAACCGGAAAATCGCTCATTGATGAGGAGCATATAAGATGGGTGGAAAAAGCACTTTCGGCCTACGGGAACAAGATATTACTTCCTAGCGATCACGTTTGCGCAACATCACCTAACGATACCTCCGTTACTATGGTTGCCGGAGACATACCTACTGGGATGTCTGGGTTTGACATAGGCAATGAGACAGTTGAGCGTTATTCTTCAGAAGTGGGCTCAAATAGAGGCGGTGCTCTGTTTTGGAATGGCCCCATGGGCATGTTTGAGATAAAAGCTTTTTCAAATGGTACAGTACACATAGCAAAGAGCATGGCTCTAGCATATTGGCGCGGGAGTAAGACCTTGATAGGTGGTGGCGACACACTTGAAGCAATGAAGAGGGCGGGAGTCGCCGAGAATGAAGTAAGCCACGTTTCAACTGGTGGCGGTGCAACATTGCGTTATCTAGCTGGGGACAATATGCCTGGCCTACTTATTCTAAATGAGCGCTAGGTTTGATTGAAGGACTGACTCCCATAATTTCATCATTCAACCATTGAAATCAACACCTCGGCGGCTTGGGTTTGCAAACGCATGATCTCTCTGGCTTAATCTCGAATTAGGAAATACTAGAGTATATTGACTCTCACTGCCTTCATATACGAAACCTCGTCGTTACCTGCCCCAAGCATCATTATATATTGTCCCTGCTCCAAATCGTCCGCTGCTGTAAAAGTGAACGAAATCTCCTTTGTGCTTCCAGATGGGACTGAGACTGACTGTTCACTGAAAATACCAGTCGAGTTACCAAGCGCTCCGGTAGGCGTGAACGTCCCTGCAGCCATCATTTCGCCGTTGAAGTCGCTTGATGCATTCAATCTCAATCTTATTTCCGCGCTTTCCCCTTTTGCGACTGTGACTTCAGTCGGCCCCGTTACTGCAATGGGCACTGGCTTCGATGCATCTAGTTTTGCGATTTTGTTCTCTGTCCATTCACTGAACCAAGTCTGGTTGTTCTGGTCGACTCCAAATTGCATAACATTCGCTATGCCACATGTTGTTGCTTCGGGGGCGCAAAGAGTCCAAGCTCTATTTTGAGAAGGAACCCAGTATTCTACCAATGCCAGTTCATCAGGATCAAAGCGAGCCATCTTGTTGCCTGTATGCTCGTTGAACCATAAGTTGCCGTTAGCTCCTCTGTCTATCCAATACGGAAGGGTATAAGCATTAGGGGGTGTGTTACCACCATAAATCTTCGGAGAAGCTATTGATGTAACGAATCTGGTTAGATTGTCTGAAGCAGGATCATAGTTGAAGAATGTGCTCGTGCCATGGTCTGCAACCCA
>JBQGBZ010000334.1:0-1545 GCA_052038215.1 Nitrososphaera sp. | reverse complement strand
GCAGGAGCACTGGCACAAGCTGAAGTACATCTAGAGATCGATGGTAATAAAAGGCTTGCAGACGTAGAACTATTGCTTGTTATGATAGAAATGTCCATCCGCTCGCAGATCCCTGCAATAGCAAGAATATCCTCAATACCGCACTCGCGCCCGCAGCAAAAACAAGAAACGACAAGAAAGTTTGGTGGGATTTTCGGTGACAGGAGAAACCACCCTGGGTCCGTCGCTCACCCATAAGTAGCTTCTTGTTAGGGGTAGGTTCCATTTACTTTGGGCAGTTTCTGAGAGATAGCTAAAATAAAAAAAATAATATGTACGGTGATATCTAAAGTCGCATATTTTCAGATTTTGCATCGGTTTCTCCTGACGACAAGAAATTAGTAGTAGACTCTCTATCTCTCACTCGCATTAACTGCGCCGGGCTGTTATCTTTCACTGTTTCAAACCTCATGTTGGGGAGCTATGGTTTTCAATAGTTGGTAGATATATATGCTGTATTTTCTTTCATTTAGCACAGCATTTATCTGTTGATCAATAAATTGGTGCCTAGTGACTCGACTCTACATGACTGCTCAATTCATCATCAGCCCTGAAGATTGCATTGCAAAGATTAAGAGGAGGACGCGTTCCTCCTGTTCGGAGGATTTTTAAGAAACAAGAAATCGTCTTTCTTCTTGAGCTTTCGGTGGATCTCGGGCATATTGATCTGAAATCTGCGCATGACATTTGAAAGGTTTACTCTTCGTGCGCTGCTGTAGTGATAGTTGTAGGGGTCTGATGCTGCATCTCTCTCATAATTGGTCTTTACCGCCTATTCTGGGATCTTTAGCAGAAAACACTTGCCATCCCAGCCTTCGATCCTGTGAAGAGGAATGTAGCACTGATGGATGTTGACAAGTCCTAACTCGCTGATGAGGTCAGTCCAACTTGAAGGCTTATTGGGTGCATTAAATGTGCACTGAAAAACTATTTAGCAATTCTAATCGTGAGCAAAACTGCATCCAGCAAATTTGTTTTATTTTTTATATTTTAGAATTGCTAGAATACGTGAATCGTTGCTTCCCTCCCAAAAACACTTTAGTACAATGTTTCGTATTGGTTGTTGCGAAAATTTTGTCTGAAATTTTTGCTTTTAGACCAGTAATTCTTGCGCGCAGAAGTAGCTACAAGTCACTTGTTATGTCTTCATGAAATAAATATATGCGTGTCGTCGTGTCGACATATTATTAGCATGTACATGCTCAGATGTCTTCGTTATATCAAAGTTGATTCCTAACGTTAATAAATAAACAGCAGAACATGCTTTAGCTGTGGGTAGTAATAGCAGCGGCAACACATTCATTCCAAAGAAGGTTCTGGGCAAATTCATGCACATTTCTAATCTGCCCCTCAACAGGCCAAGCGGGAAGTCGCTGATATTCTTTATGGGTGCAGGCTTCTGTCCCTTCTGCGCAAGTGAGCGGTGGGCTATTGTAAGTGCACTTTGCAATTTTGGCAGCTGGCAAGGGCTTTTAGAGAGCGCAAGTGCTGACCACGATGAAAAAT
>JBQGBZ010000333.1:0-1122 GCA_052038215.1 Nitrososphaera sp. | reverse complement strand
TCTTGCATTTGTTTCCAGGGATCTGGGAATTATGGTGTCGCTGGTGATGTCTCCTGCCCCGACATCTTCTTGCAAAAAAGTTGCAAGCATTTCTCTGATAGTCAGGTTTGTCTGAAGATCATCCATCTATGTGACCTTTAGTGCATACTTGTTAGGACTGATAATGTCAAGTGTCTTTGCAACTCTTGAATTTTCAGGGTCAAAAACTAGGATTATGCCTGACCAATCGGCACTTAAGTCGGTTGACTTACAATTAGGACATACCTTCCCTGTTGTTATCACCTTACACTTCCTGCATGCCTTTTCCTTTGCCACTACTTCTTGTCGCCGCCTTTCCTCTCCTTTGGAGCAGCAGATTGTTGTTCTACACTTGCCTTTGTCTTCTTTACCTCATCAATAATCCATTCCAGCGCGCCGAGAAAAGGTTGTCTGCAGGTTATTCCTATTTTTCCCATGCCCGCCCCTTTGCCAAGGCTTACAGCGGTTATCCTTGCTCTAATCTTGGATCCTATCTTAAGTGTCCTTGCAGACTGGCTTGCTATAATCACCCCCTGCTTTACATCACTCTTAAGATAATCGTCAGTAATCTGGGAAAGATGTAGAAGAGCGTCTGTGGGGCCTATTCTAACGAAGGCTCCAAAGTCTGTGATTTCAACTACCTCTCCCTCAACAATTTCTTGAAGCTTGGGATAGAATGTGAGCGCTTTGAAAGTCACTTTGTGATACGTCGCTCCATCGCCGGCAACAAGCTTGCCAACTGAACTTGGATCGACATCCGTAATCATGATCACGTATCCCACCTCGGGGCTAATCATACTCTCATACTTCTCCTTAAGAATCTGCATAGCAGCCTCATTTAGTGAATGAGTTAGCCTGTTTGGAGGGATTCTGACAACATCGCTCATATGCACTATGGCAAACATTATCCAGGCATCTTTGATGTACAGTTCATTATGAATCTTTTGTCTTATAAAAGACCTGCTACTTTCTAGGAGGAATTTGACACTTCACTGAAGAATCAGTCACTTCAAATGTAGCATTTACATTAAGATTAGACCTAAGACCTCCGTTTAGATATCCTTCCAAAAAGTGTGATCCCTTCTTTCCAAGACGATGACGGAC
>JBQGBZ010000332.1:0-1114 GCA_052038215.1 Nitrososphaera sp. | reverse complement strand
TCATTTCAAAGTATAAGGTTTAATGTTTTGATGCATGTGAAAACTCATTCACACCATCTGTATGCCACTATTTAGTGGCCAACAAGACCTTCTTCCCATAGCTAGTGCTTATTGGACTACTTGTGTCTCACTTCTGTAACGCATAGAAACATATTTGTTAATTGCGGGCGGGGGAGGAAATATGATGGAAGACAAGCAGCATCAGCACATGAAAAGAAAAGAGGAGACTGGAGCCACATCTCTAGGCAAGCAAGAGTCCTCTTCCCCACATAATACGCACAGTCAGCATAAGGAGCCAATGGATGAAAGAGAACCTTCCGCAAATAAGAATGAGAGTCATCACAATCATCACTCTCCCCACTCCAAAACTACTGTGACTTCCCCTATGGTTTCACCATTAGTAAATTATAATGTCAATGTTCAATTTGATCCTGCAACTCCACAAGCAGGTAAACCAACTAGCTTGAGCTTAGTAGTGACTGAGCAAAAAGTAGGCGAACCAATCAAGCAGTTTGACATAATACATGACAAACTTATGCACTTGATAATAGTCAATAAGGAGGACCTGTCGCATTTTGCGCACATCCATCCAAAGCAGAATGGAGAAACTGGCATTTTTCATATAGCGCACACATTTGCAAAAGCTGGTAGATACAAGATGTGGATTGATGCCAAACCCAAAGGAGGCATGCAAATCCTGTCAGCCTTTGTTTTCAACGTTGAAGGTCAGCCTATTCATTCACCAGCTAAAATTGCACATGAGCAAAACCGTATAAAAAATGTGGATGCCGAGGGAAAGAGCTACCAAGTCGCCTTGAATTGTCAGCCAGAGCAGCTCGTAGCTGGTAGAAACATCAAGATGACTTTTGAGATAAAAGATGCAAATGGAAAGCCAATCAGCAATTTGGAGCCCTTAATGGCTGCTGGAGGGCATTGCGTTATTATAGATGCAGATGGTCGAGAATTCCTTCATGTTCATCCTGCGGAAGAAGTCCATGATGTGGGAAATTGGCGAGGAGGGCCCTCTGTTTCATTTCTAGCAAATTTTCCAAAGCCTAGTCTATACAGAGCATGGGGACAATTTCAGCATGAAGGAAGGCTCCTGACATCAGAG
>JBQGBZ010000331.1:0-1284 GCA_052038215.1 Nitrososphaera sp. | reverse complement strand
CTGTTTTTAGGAAGATCAAAAAATTAGGACCATAACTGCAAGTATATTGTTGTGCCTCTTTGATCATCCCAGGAAAAACTTTACACTCGACCCGCATTTCGGAGCCTAACAATACTATTTGTGCATTCGTGATATGCGAAACTACTGCAACGGTTTTTATATCTTATGGTTATAGAATCTTGGCATGTCAAAACGAGAGGAACAAGAGAAGAAAGAGATTTCCCCAAGACACCATCAGGAAGCGGTCAACAGGTCATTTGATGAAACAAAAGACAACGTTAACAGGGCAATTGATGAAGTAAGGAGGGAGTCTCCAAGATATTCCCAGATCGTTTCGGATTTCCACAATGAAACATCCGATGCAATGCGTGAGATTACAATTACCTTTTTGGATTCACAAAAAGAGGTAGTCAATTCTATGCAGTCAGCATGGGCTCCATTTGCAGAGAGAGCCAGCAGCAGCGGTGATAGAAGCGACAGCAATTACGCGATGATGAATATGATGCAGCCGTGGTGGGGGTGGTGGACGGGAATTACGCCTAAAGACATGGCAACCATTTATGCAAGGAACATAAGTATAATGACTGACTTTATAACGGCAAGCACACGCATGGCAACTAATATGATGTTCGCAGGAATTGAAGCAAGTAGAGCAGCTACGAATTATGCAAGGTATAGTTCTAAGGAAATTGCAAGGGTAACTTCAATTACTGCAAGGATGTTTGGGCAGACCACAAGGGAGACGGTTAGCAAGCTTCAAGAGGCTGGCCCTGGAAGTACAACAACTACAGGCAGAACTGAAAAGTAAGGGAGATCAATAAACACAAAGCTGAAAGCCAAGGGCAAGGTTTAGAGTACTTGTAGGTATATGACTCGAAGTTAGCAAGCAGACCTTATAATTTAGGGCTGACATATTAGACCCTCCACTTTTTCCTTGGAATCATGACGGCACCAACCTTTGTAGTTCTGGGCGTGTATGTGTGTGCCTCCTGAACCATTTTTCCCTTTAGAATTAAGACATGTAAGATTCTCTACATCTGCAGCATGTAACTGCTCATTGGAATTGGTGGTACAGGTCGGCCATGGTTTGAACGGGTAGTCGCCTCGCCTCACCCCATCTTTTCCTGAATGTATGACATTATCTTTTCTGCTTTCCTTTTGTCTATGGCATGTATATCTCCTGCAAATCCCTCAGCCATGATTTTCAGGGTTGATGAAAAGAATCCCTTCTTTACATTCACGGAAGAAATCTTATCATAATTGACTGACGAAAAATCTTCTTTC
>JBQGBZ010000330.1:0-1072 GCA_052038215.1 Nitrososphaera sp. | reverse complement strand
TGACAGGAAGTATGTAACTATCATTCTGTAGTTGCCACTTGTTATCATTGGCTCATTTTCCGTATGACCTATGATGCAACTGCGAACAAATTACAATTCTTAATAGCATTGAAGCCCTTTATCTGCTATGCCGATCGACTCAGAATTTCCAAAGAACCACCAACTAATAGGCAAGCACAAACATGCAGACGGCGAACACTTCCACTTTGTATGGGGACCTGGAAGGACTGCAGAAGCGTCAGAAAATGATGAAGTCAAGAAATCCTATGAAGCAAGAGGGGAGCAGATTGTTCCTTTAGGTGTACATGGCACAATGGTAGCTGTGGATTGGGATTCGTGTTATGCAGATGGTGCTTGTATTGAAGCATGTCCAGTTCAGGTATTTCAGTGGTACAGGACGGAGCATGAAAATGTGCCTGCAATAGAGATGCAAAATGCCACAAGTCAAGGCGTAGGAGAAAACAGCCTCAAAGATGGGCGAGAAGACTACACAGACAAGTCTGATCCTATACGAGAGCATGACTGTATCTGGTGCATGGCTTGTGTGTCGGTATGCCCGCCGCAAGCGATCAAAGTAGATCAGGCTAACCTAGAATTTCATGAAAAGGCTGCAGGAACGTTTAATGAGGAATTAGCAAAGGGAAGCGCTCCGCCACCTCACGCGCATTAGAAGATGACACCTGCATGCAGTTTGAAATTCCAGAATCGTTGACGCGCGAGCACGAGGAGCTTCATGCTGAGCTGGAGAAAGCCATCGCAGATGGCGGAAAACTGGGCGAAGCCGCAAAGGTAGTAGCACAGGCTCTGCACCCACATTTTGTAAAGGAAGAAGAATACGCGATGCCGCCACTTGGACTATTGTCTGCACTAGCTCAAGGAGAGGTGATGGAGGAGAAGACGATGAAGGATGTCATATCAATTAGCGACAGACTGAAAGCAGATCTGCCCCATATGCTAGAGGAACATAAAACGATTGTTGCTTCATTGAAAGTACCTGCAGCCTTTTCATGAAATTCTAGGTTAGCCTGATCTACTTTGATCGCTTGCGGCGGGCATACCGACACACAAGCCA
>JBQGBZ010000329.1:0-1101 GCA_052038215.1 Nitrososphaera sp. | reverse complement strand
TAGCTTTTCACCATTTAATGATATTCAACTCTACTGAATCTCCTCAAATAACTTGGAGGCAGATCTAAGTGAGTCGATATCAATAATGGAGCTGGTATGCAAAATATCGTGTAATAAAAGGAACTGTGAGGTAAGCGTATTCAACATCACTACGTAAAGGTGCCATTTCGAAGGTGTCGCTGTCTTCATGAACGAAATTGTGAATGATTTGCAAGGCTACCAATTCAAAGAATCAAGAATCTTTTCATTTTCTGCTATTTAACCGTCTCAAGGAAAGTCTGTACAATTGCACCTAATTCATTAGGTACTTGCAACATCATGCCGTGTCCAGTTCCCTGTATAATAACGAGCCATGAATTAGGTATTCTCTGAGCCATCATGACAGAATTAGCAGCTGGTATTGCAAGATCTTGGTCTCCAACAATCAGTAAAGTTCGCTGCGTTATGTTAGCCAATCTATCACATGAGCCTTTCCATGTAGCAGATGCTAATGCTTGTTGCTGAATGATCTCAGGTGAGACTGAGCTTAGTGGCGCGGTTTCAATAAAGGTATTCAAAAAATCTGGGTGTTCTTCTAACCACTCTGCTGGAAACATTATTTGAGCAAAAATCATAGCCTGCTCTTCTGCTGTCATATTGCGTGACAGCTCAGGCGATGAAAGTGTCATTAGCATTTCTGCTGTTTGTTCTGATGGATATATTGTTTCATTACCGCCACAATAGGCAGCATGAAGTATTAGCCTGTCTACCTTTTGAGGATAATTGAGAGCTAGCTCTTGGGCGATAAATGTACCAAGTGAGAGTCCAAACACATCAGCCTTTTCTATCTGCAGGGCATCAAGTAACCCTGCTGTGTCATTTGCAAACTGTTCAATTGAGAATGGCTTTGTTCCAGCAGTTGTTTCTCCAATTCCGCGGGTATCAAATATAATTACTGTATGGTTAGTTGCAGCCAACTGTGATAGCAATGTAGGCTCCCATGCGTCTTTGGTTTGACCAGTTCCAGGAATAAATAAGATAGGTTTTCCTTGTCCAAATTGTTTGTAGGCGATGCTAATATCTCCAACCTGGACATGCTCTGTCTGGGCTCTGGTGTACGCA
>JBQGBZ010000328.1:0-2262 GCA_052038215.1 Nitrososphaera sp. | reverse complement strand
CCGTCAACCACCGTGAAGCCGATTGGTACAAGAAAGTACGCGAAATAACAAAGAATATGGGGGGTCAATCTGGCGTTGATGTGGTCTTTGAGCATATTGGCAAAACTGTGTTTCCTCAAGAAGTTGCACTGCTCAAGATGGGCGGTACACTCGTTGCGACAGGTGCAACTACTGGATACGACTCGACTATTGACCTAAGATTCTTGTTCTTTAAGGGAACTAACCTGCTTGGCTCCACTCAGGGCACCAAGGCAGAGCTTGAAGACGTAGTGTATTGGGTTAGCAAGGGCAAAATCAAACCAGTAATAGATACCATCTTGCCTTTTAGCAACATGGTAGACGGCCATGTGATGATGGCAAATGCCCAACAGTTCGGCAAGATCCTGACAACTCCACAGAACCTATAAAAGCACCATCTTTTATTTTTCTCCTCTTATGTTTCGTAGCCTGATTTTTGTTCCCGGCAACAGCATGCGCTTTGTAGAAAAAGCCAAAACGCTTCCAGCAGATATCGTATGCTTTGACTTAGAAGACTCGGTGCCAGACAACGAAAAGGATACAGCACGAAGAATAATAGCAGAAACGTTGCTGACGCGACGACATGAGTATGGCGGCCATGTCTATGTGAGGACAAATTCGCCTGAGTCAGACCTTGTAACAGATGATCTTAAAGCCGTTCTGCAAAAGGGAATAGATGGCATAGTAGTGCCTAAGGTCAATGATGCTTCTGAGATACTTGAGATCAAAAAACATGTAGTCATGCTTGAAAAAGAAAGGAAAACTGATAAGATTGCATTAATGCCTTCAATTGAAACGGCAAGAGGGGCTGTAAACGCCTACTTGATTGCAAGCGCCGACGAGAGAATTAAGGCTCTTGTTTTCGGAGTCTTTGATTTTCTTTATGATATGCGACTTGACTACGATGAGCACAACCCTGCAGGATATTATTATGCGCGTGCAAAGATTCCAGTTGATGCAAGAGCTGCAGGCGTCTATGCAATTGATGCAATCTGGCAAAAAATCGATGACATTGATGGTCTTATTAGAGATGCTACAATGGCAAGACATCTTGGATATTCTGGTAAGAGCCTAATACATCCAAGCCAGATAGAGCCAGTACACAAAGTCTTCCGCCCTAGCAAGAACGAAGTTGAGTGGGCAAGAAAGGTAGTACAAGCGCTTGGCCATGCGATGAACAAAGGGACTGGAAGGGGAGCAGTAAGGCTTGAAGGCAAGATGGTAGATGCCGTTCACTACAAACAGGCAAAGGCCATTCTAGATGCAGCAGATGCATAAAACCATTTTACCTGTGTCATGTACTCCATGAATCCATAGCTCGAGTGCAAAATTTCTATATATCTTCTTGTGGTGGGTGGGGACATATCATATATGCGTGCTCTGTAAGTTATAACTTTCTCATTAATCCTTAACTTCAGAAATCAAAATGCGCCTAATCCAAGAGAAAAATTTTTACGGAATCATACCCGCAAGAAATCATATATTAATAATACGAAAAATTACGCACCTTCACCATTAAATGATATACTAGTAATTTATTCTTTAATGATTAATAGAAATAGAGTGTGTTGTTCAGTTAGAATTGGCACACAAGAGGAATAGTAAAGCGACAAAGGGCAAAAGACAAAAGAAAACAAGCAGAGGAAAAAGTAGGCGAACAAAATCTGGCGTCGGCGGGTTTGCTAAGCGTCAAAAATTAACACTTGAAGAGAAACTGGCTCAGTACCTCAATGAGACACTGTCGTTTGAAAATGCAGCAGTATCAAGGCTCCAATCAAGAATAAAAGAAGTACAGTTGGAGGATGCAAAACAGCAACTTCAACAACATTTAGAGGAGACAAGAGAACAACAAAATAGGCTAAAGCAACTAATCACAAGTCTTGGAGCAAGACCAACCAACAATTCCGGACAACTGCCCACTCTAGTACCTCCACGAACTCTTGCCAATACCTTAAAGAGGGCAATGACTTCTGCGGAACAGCAAATAAAGTCAGCAAAGGAAGACTTGGTGATAGAGAATGCAGAAGTTACAATGTATGATACATTGCTTCAGCTAGCACAATTAATGAATGCAGGAGATGCTGTACCTGTATTAACTCAAAACTTGGCAGAGGAAAGGGCTATGGCTGACTGGATAAGAGCTAATACACCTGCGATGATAACGCAACTCTATCCAGAAATACAATCTTCTATTGTTCTACCAGCGGGCGAAGAAGGACGAGAAACGGTAACAGAAGAAGGAGC
>JBQGBZ010000327.1:0-11100 GCA_052038215.1 Nitrososphaera sp. | reverse complement strand
AAAGTCCTGTTAATTCGTTGTGTTGTTGTTGTGATAGTGTTTTCATCATCTTCCACTCTTGGAGCAGAAGCTATCCCTGACGCAGTGCGATCATCTTCTTCTTCTCCTCCTTTCTGTCTTTTTGGATTATTATTAGGCATTATAGCTTCAGAGGTAGAATATTGCAATTAAGCATTAGATAACAAACTTCAAGGAGACAAAGAGGAGAAAAAAATTATATGATTTTAAATACCAGATCCTATTACATTTTTCTTAATACGCTTTTAGTACTTTTTATTACGTTTATGATGATCGATATCATCATCTTCTACGATATTCGTCACCACAATCTCCTATTGTATCAAATAAGTCGTTTGATTTTTTGCTTACCTCTTCTATACTACTACGGTCGTCTTTGTCCAACCTAAAATTAAACACCCGTGAATTGTCTCCCCTATGGTCAACTATCCCAAGCCTCACTCCAATGATTACCCCTGCCACTGCAGGTCTATCAAGAATGTAACGTGTAGCGATGTTTGCAATACTTACAATGTGCTTTTCCGCTATTTGATGCAATGTTGACAATAACTCTTGAAATAATTTCCAACCACCCCATGCATCTATCATCCGCTTGTATTTTCGCAAACTCGCCGTATCAAGCTCATATAATGAGGGTTCTGGTTTTCCAAGATAGCGCTCTGACATTAGCCCACCACAAATTGTGCCATAAGCAAGTAGGCTGATATTATTGTCGCGGCAAAAGCGCGACATTTTGATTTCAGGCCTCCGATCAACAATTGAGTATTGAACTTGATTCGACACTATTTCCTTCAGGCCTACATCCTTCACCATTATCTGCATGCGCTCAGTATCGAAATTTGTGAGACCTACATTTTTGATGATCTTAGATTCATTGCGTAAGCCAGACAGGAACTTCATGGCATCAATGTAGGATGGATTGTTGTAGTCCCACCAGTGAAATTGCACCAGATCAAGAGAGCTGACTCCCATACGCTTAAGCGATCTTTCAACACTTGACTGTGCGATCTGCTGCGTGACCCTCTGAGGCTCGGGCACCCATTTTGTCAGCGCCTGAACGTTATGCTGCTCCTGCTCGGGCAGCCTGTGCCTAAAAGCCCCAATAAAGTCCTCAGCAGGACCATAAATGTCTGCAAGGTCCCAAGTGGTAAATCCTGCATTGTGATACTTGACCATTTCTTCTATTGCAACTTTTGAATCTATTAGACCGTGTCCACCTGCAACCTGCCACATCCCATTGAGAATTCTGCATATCTTTAGATTTGGTGCCAGCTCAAAGTACTCCATGCTACCGATATACATGTCAATCCTTTTCTCTGACATAAATCTTAATCGTGCGACACCATCTTGCTATCACAACAATCCATAGGCTCTCTCATTGTAAGATAACTCAAAAGAATCTAAAAATTGACAAGCTCACTTTTCAAATATTGTTGAATGATTTAAGGCGGTACTACTAGTTCTCCTTATTTTCGCCGTAACCGTTCTATTGTAAGAAGACTTTTTCTCAGTAGCGACATCAACAACATAATATCTTTTGTCGTAGGCACGCTTTTTGCCAGTGTCTTCTTTGCCGCTGCTTCTAGCAAGGGCTTTTTATGGAGATCATAATTACCAGCGTCTGCCAACTTGCCTATGTAGTGAAGCAAAAGATCAATATCCTTCTGCGAAGCAAGATCCACTATTTTCTTGCTCTTTTTTACTGGCAATTCTGATGAGTGTAGCTTGGAAATTTCGTATAGCAATATAGCAAGTGCATGAGCTACATTCATTGTCTTATAATTTGTCTTTGTGTCGATAGTAACGACAAGATTACACAATTCCAACTCTTCATTATTGAGGCCAGATGATTCTCTACCAAGCAAGATGCAAAAGTTCTTAGTGCTTGAGTCATGTATTATCTTAGCTAGCTGCTCTGCACTTATTGATTCGCGCAGAACGTTGAGTCTGCTAATAGCCTGAATTGCAGTTGTCCCTATTAGTATATCAAATTTCTTTCTTAGATGACCCAATGTCACAGTCTTAGCAGATATTAGGACATCGCTACCATGAGTTGAATACTTTTCTGCCTCTGTATTGTCAAAGTGCGGATTGACAAAGTACAAGCTTTTATGACCAAAATTCTTCATCAGCCTAGCAATATGGCCTACGTTAACTGGATACTGCGGCTCGATAAGGGCCACTGCAACTGTCATGTGGATATAGGCATCTCTAAATTAGCTGGTGGAATAATTATTATTATAATCTGCTATGTCTATCAAACGTCATAGTCGTAAAATGCTCTGAGCGCAACTTGTACCCTATCTACAGGTACCTGAAAATACTCAAAGGCTTCTTTATGGGAAGCAATCTGCACCTTGGAGTTTGAATTAGCCTTAAGATAGGTATCTGATGTTTCCTCCAGAAGCGCTCTAGCATGCTTGCTCCACTGCACCAAGTCTTCCTGTCGTATATCTTTCAACAGTAGCAGTGACACCAGTTTTGCAAATGCCGCTATAATGGCCACTCGATATTTCTGCAATTCCATCTTTGAGGGATTAGAGTCTGGAAGAGAAGGAACCAACGAGCTAATTAGGAATTGGTATTCATCAAGATTCTTTGCAGCACTTGCGACCTCACCTATCGCTGGCACAACCTTTCTAGTAGCTCGTACATCAATTGTCATGGGTTCAAACAATCCATTTACACCTTTGATGGTCAGATCAAAGGAGGTTATTCCGTCGCCTGATAGCAGCTTGCTACAGCTAGAACTGCTAAGCTGACGCAATATTATTGAGTTGAGTAATGAGGGCAATGCCTCCTCTTATGAAAAATGTAGTTATTAAAATGATAGGATAAAGAAAGGAAATGGAAAAAGGCATATGCAGGTTGGACAAATTTGTGGAAAACAAATCATCAAGATTTTACTAATCTAAGAAGATTTCAATAAGAAATTGACAATAAAGGGATGATATTATAGAATATCGATAAGTAGGAACGCATTAATATAATTAATCCAGTATAAGAGTAAGGACAAATAGTGGAAAAATATGGCTAGACTATAGCGCTTGGCGGACAACACTGCACCATGAAACAAAAATTGCGACTTTACCGGCATAGGCTGTAACAAGGTCGTTGGTGCAGTATCGCCAAGCGCCACTTAGTTATCTTATAGTTTTTCTATATGAGACTTTTTTTGGTAGATAAAACTGAAAATACTAGGATGTAGAATAACATCAGATCAATTAAGAATTATGCCTGCATGCCTCTACCGATGTACCACAAAATCCTTACCATCTCGATAGTAGTAATTGCTCTTGTTGCCATAATTGCTGGTGCTATCACTCCCCATGTCATTGGGCAGCAGAATCAAACAATCAATTTGACCGCATTGCTCACCCAAGACCCAGATAACAATACTGCCTCCGAGGCCACTGCCAACATGACTGCGGGTAATGATACTACAACCAATCCTGCTGCTACTACTGTCGCTAACGTGGATGCTCCTGATAACATGACAATTGATGATGCAAAGGATCTATATCTGTCGGTCTGGAACCAGACAGAGTTTAACGCTACCTTTAGCACTTTTGTCGAACCTTTCTCCGCTGCGGGCTATGGTGTATACGAAGAGCGAAACAATACCTTTGCTCCAGGCGAAACAATCGTACTCTATGTAGAACCAGTGGGCTTTGGTCATGAACAGGTTATAGATGAAGGCGGCGACAGCAATGGCAATACTAATAATAATAATACAACTATGCTTTACTTGATGAATATGACAGCAGATTATGAAATAGCCGCAGCAAACGGCACTGAGCTCCAACTGATAGAAGATGTGCAAGCGGGAAACATTACTTCCCATAGGGCCAACACCGAGATGTTCTTGACACTCACGATTACACCCGATGTTCAGCCATTACCGATAGGCAGCTACGTAATAACATATTCTGTAAATGATGAGGTATCAGGTGAGAGCTTCCAACTAGAAAAAAACATCATAATAGCAGAGAGTGAGAGATAGTAAAAACCAGGCGTATACGATCAGGGTGTATAGTCCATTATGTAGTTTGGTTGTCCGAATGTAGCGTTAACCCTTACAGACACATCGACCCAATATGAAAATGATGAGGGGTTGCCAATATAAAAGTCCTCTATAGGAAACTCGACTCTATCCTCTGGCATGTCCGGTATACTCGTAGGTGGGACGATGAACCTTCCAACATTTCTATCAAATACTGTGAAATACCACCCTTGCATAGCAGTAGAGTTGTTGTTGTTGCCACCGTCAAAAGCAGAATTTTGAAATCGAATTAAATACTGCTGCTCTCTGTTTGTTATCGGACTGGTGGTGATGATGTGCCACCGATATTGCGTTTCATACATATCGTTGTCATTTGGATTGCCGTCGAGTGCTATTGTGAAAAAGAATACCTCTCCTCGCTTTTGCACGCTGGCTCCTAAGATATCGTGGTAATCTCTTACCTCAGGGATCTCTTCTGTTCCGACCTGTTGGTATACCGGTGTCACATCGCCTTGGGCATCTTCTATCCTGCTATCTGCATTGTCATAGATCCCAACGGTCTGCCTACCGCCTATGCTCATCTCAGGCCCCAGGCCCGACAGCCCAATTGAAAGAGGGATGAGCGTTGCGACTGCAACTGCAATAACCAAAACAGACGATGCTTTGGGCACATAAAAAATCACGCAGAGGTTATATTTCGACATTTTGCCAAGAGATTTAAACACCGTTGAAGATTGAATATAACCACACAATATATGCCTGCAACCGAATTTTCGCATTTTGTCGAAATGTGTGAGAAGGTGCGCCAGACTTCAAGTAAAAATGCAAAGGTATCTGCCATCGCAGAATATTTAATCACGCTAAAAGACGGCGATGGCAAGAGGAGCACTAGCGGCAGTGATGCCTCACTTGCTACAGCTGTGCTCTTTATGTCTGGTACCATTTTCCCCAAGGGCTCGGGTCTTGTGCTCAATGTAGGCTTTAATACGATAATGCGATCGCTTTCAGAAATCGCGCATCTCGAACCAGAAGAGGTACAAAAAATCTACTTAAAGCACGGAGACATGGGTGCACTTGCTGAATATGTAGTTTCCAAGCGGCAACAAAGTCCACTTATGGCTCAGCAACTTTTGCTGCCTGATCTATACGACCAGCTAAGAAAAATAGCTGATGCAGCTGGCCCGGGGTCAGCAGAGGCAAAAAGGAAGATCCTCACGGGACTTCTCGTCAACTCCTCTCCACTTGAAGCGAAATATCTGATCAAGATAGTAGCAGGCGGAGAGCTCCGTGTAGGTGTGGTAGAGGGCCTGGTCGAGCTTGCTATTGCCAAGTCGTTTGGACGAGATTTGCAGACAATTCGACAGGCTATGTTACTATCCGGAGACATCGCACAGGTAGCACTCCTTGCAAAAAAAGATGCTTTATCTATTGCTATAATGAAGCCACTTACTCCTCTTAGTTTTATGCTAGCCGATGTGATGTCTAGTGCAGAAGAGATTGAGCAATATTATAACAAACCTCTGATTTGCGAGTTCAAGTATGACGGGATAAGAGTACAGCTTCACAAATTTGGAGTCAAGGTCAAAATGTTCTCAAGGAAGCTCGAAGATGTTGCCAGCTCTTTTCCAGAGATCGTATCTGTTGTATCTTCTATGCCCTCTGAATTTATTTTGGATGGTGAAGTGCTTGCTTACAGAGCCGATAGGCCGCTTCATTTCCAAGAGTTGCAAAAGAGGCTCAGGAGAAAAGCAGTTACAGACCATCTGATGGCAGAGGTTCCAATCGTGTATGTCCCCTATGACATCATGTATCTTAACGGACAATCGCTAATTGACAGGCCACTCACAGAGCGCAAGAAATTACTATCACAGATTAGATTCAGGGAACCGATAATTGACCTTGGTTATAGAGTTGTGTCAACAGCTTCGGAGATTGCCGGTGCATTTAGAGAAAGCAGAAGTGCAGGTCATGAAGGATTGGTTGTAAAAGAGCTTGAGTCTCAATATTATCCTGGCAAGCGCGGCAGGCATTGGACCAAACTAAAACACGAGCTTGATACTATTGACGCAGTAATTGTCATTGCGGAGTATGGTCATGGTAAGCGTGCAGGAACACTGTCTGATTATACTTTCGCAGTTCGAGATGAAAATGATAGTGGCTCGCTAAAAACAATAGGCAAAGCATATTCTGGTCTGACCGATGCAGAGATCGCCAAGATGACTGAGAAACTACGATCAGTAACAATCAAAAATGAGGGTTATAGACTAATCGTCAGGCCCGAAATTGTCCTCGAAATTGCGTTTGATAGCATACAAAAAAGCGACAGGCATAACAGCGGGTTTGCACTTCGCTTCCCTAGGATAAAATATATCCGAACAGACAAGACTGTGGGAGATATTGATACCCTGGAAAAAGTGCAAAGGATCTATGAGCGCCAGTCGCATATCAAGAGTCGCTAACTTGCTAGATGCCGCTATTTTTGTCATATAGTTTTTTGCTGTGCGTATGGATGTCTAGGTGAATGTCAACTTATAGGGACTCATGAGAAAAGAGAACAAGTAATAAAATATGATATACAAAACAGGTAACTATAGTCTAGAAGGTGTGGCAAAGGCAGCAACAAGTATTCTCGGTTATTTAGCATCAAGAAGAACCATATATCAGAGTGACAACCGTGTATCATAGGACCAGTTTCTGCATACTTGCAGCGCTTATGGTTTTTTATAATTATGTCTCTGCTTGTGTGTCTCAATATGACTACACTTACGGATATTTTGGGAGTGATAAGAATTAAAAGATCAATAATATAATTTTGTATTCAGCAAATTGGTAAAGACAATCATTATTACTAGTGCAGTTGCAGTCGCACTGATAGTATATTTCTCGCTCTCGCTTTACTTTTTTCCTCAATTCTACCAGTCGATTGAGGCGCGAAGACCTCAGGCGAATGTGACGGATGTAATCTTGTCTGCACGTGACATTACTCTAGGTCAGACACTCACTATCTCTATTACAGGGACAAATAATGGCGAAGATGCCGACATGCAAATTGTATCCGTAGGATTTCCAAATCTTACTGCGACTGATAATATCAAAGTATTAAAACACAACTTTGATCAGACGCCGATATTGATAGCTCCTGGCGAGCTCTTGAGCTCTGAATATACCAATACAGATTCTTCTATAGTGGCACAATACTCATCAGTTGAAGCTTTTAGCAGGCCATGGGAAACAGGCAAGACCTATAGTGCAGATATCGAGGTCATCCCAAAGATTGAAGGAAGATTTGTGATCTTTGTCAAATCTGTAGCATTGCCCCATACCTCGGAACAAGCCCATTACCCTCTGGACGGCATACTTGATCCTCAGAAAGAATTTGTTGAACCATATTCAGTACAAGTTACAAAGCCTTAATTATAGAATCTGCTAAAAAGTGAGTATTGAACTATTTCCGGTATCAAGAGTACTCTGAAGTGTATGGTCTCGGCCGCAAGCTCTTTGCAGGCTACGTGCTTGTGAGCCTTGGCATGCTGTTAGCTATTGCAGGCGGCAGCTGGGACATCACCAACCACCTACTAAACAAGCCCGAAACGTTCTTTGCACCTCCCCATGCTGTGCTCTACTCAGGTGCGGCTACTGCAGTGGTAGGCACAGTTATGGTATTCTCTGGTTCAAAAACAGGCAGTGTTCGTGCGGGCAAGGTGATTTGGCCTGCGAAGCTGGTTATAGTTGGAGTAATAATGCTGATAAGCGCTGCTCCAGTGGACTTTGCATGGCACTCAGCATTCGGGCTTGACGGCCTATTCAGTCCACCTCATTTTGTGCTTGTAAGCGGTATGATAATAGGCAGTACGGGTGCGCTTACAGGGCTGACTCAAAGTACTAAAAGGTTACCTTCTGTCCTGATTGTTATTGCGATATTGCCAATATGGCTTGCGTCATCAGGCATGATTGATATGTTTTCTTTGCCCTTCTCGGAGACTAACTACTTTAACTTTAATCCACATCCAACTCTCGGAGTGATAGTTGCTACTCTCGCCTTTCCATTTCTGATATCTGCCTGTCTAATAGGGTCATCTGCCCTTGCAGGCAAGAGGTTTGGTGTGCTCTCTATGGCTGGCGCTGCTTTTATTGCAATAGGCGTATTGACTTCGATTATTCCAAACAGCGCGCTTATCGCAACTATTCCCTTCTATGTATCAAGCATTATCCCGATTGTGACTGCAGATATGTTGCTTGCATTTTCCAGAGCAAGGTTTTCCCTCTACGCTGCAGGTATAATTGTCAGTATTGCATTCTTTATGATGTACTATCCTCTGATTACGTATACTTACAATGAGGTATTTGGGAGGAAGGTTGTCTGGCCCAGCCTGATTCCGCAGATATACTTTGAGATGATACAAGATGTGTTTCTTGTTGTAGCTATACCAACAGCTGCAATGGGAACTCTTGGGGCCTTATTGATTGACAGACTAACTAGAAATAAAAAATACTCTGACAAATTACAACAAGTCGCATAACATTACTTTCCACTAGTCTCACGTATATCTCTCTCATTGACATCAAATTAGTCAACACATTATACCTATTGAGCAGAGACGGTCTTTGCTGCAGTGTAAAATATACATACTTTTACAACTTGCATTGATAGCTCAAAAGAATAAAAATGAAAAGATTAATGCCGGGCTGCTCTGTCTTCTACTTGCTTGCAGAATCAAGACGCACCCTACAGGGTCCTGCAAAAAGGTAATTGTACCGCGACCTTTTATCTGAATGACTGCATAACAGGATTGAAGGAACACGTCAAAGACAAATCGGTCGATGTGGTTGTCACATCACCTCCTTATAATATCGGTACAAGCTATGGCTCATACAAGGATAAGCTCCCTCGTGAAAAGTATCTGGGATGGATAGAAGAAGTAGGCATTGTAATCAAACAGACCCTTAAAGAGGATGGCTCTTTTTTCCTAAATATAGGAAACAAGCCAAAAGACCCGTGGATAGCATGGGATGTAGCATATGCTCTTAGGAAGTACTTCGTTCTACAAAACGTCATCCACTGGATCAAATCAATAGCAATAAACAAGATTCAAGTCGGTAACTATCCAAATATTGCTGGCGACATTGCAGTCGGCCACTTCAAGCCAATAGTGAGTAAGAGGTTCCTCAATGATTGTCATGAATATATCTTTCATTTTACAAAGTATGGCGACGTGCACCTTGACAAGCTAGCTGTTGGGGTATCATATCAAGATAAGACAAACATTAAGCGCTGGAAGGCTGCTAACAAAGAAGATAAACGTGATAGAGGCAACACATGGTTCATACCTTATCAAACTATACAAAGTAGAAGTAAGCAGCGCCCTCACCCTGCAACGTTTCCTGTTAATCTTCCAGATATGTGCATCCGGTTGCATGGCAGTGCAAAACTAGTCATAGACCCATTCATTGGGATCGGTTCTAGTGCAGTTGCGGCGATACGCCTTGGGACCTCATTTGTTGGATTTGAGGTTGATAAAGAATATCTTGATGCTGCGATAGGTAGAGTCATACAGATATAATTAAGTAAAAACTATCCATCACCGCCTGCATCTCAAAGAGTAGTAGATAATACTTGCAAAATTTTGCAATTTAAATCAAAGAATATAACAGTGTGTTTTCCCTCTAGATTTGTATGTGTATCTCTTCGTCAAACCAAATCCATCATCTGCTTATCTGCAATGAATCGGGATCCTAATATGGCACACCCTTCAATCTTTGATTTTTGAATGCTTCGATGTACCATTCAAATTCATCTTAGAACTTTGTGATCCTCTTATTGTATTGTTCTTGAACTAATTTTCCTGTTTCATCAAAAGCCTCTCTTACTCTATATATTGCAAAAGAAGAGGATATTGAAGGAGCTCCAAGTTCTGCGAATATTAGCTGCAGATGTTGAGCAGCATTAACTCCGCCAAAGCCCCCTGCAGAATATGAAACAATAGCAGAAGGTTTGAAAAAATACTCTTCCAAGAAATAGTCTAAAGTATTTTTCATTGCTGCAGATGTGCTATGGTTATATTCAGGAGTCACCGCTAAATATTCCTCTGCGTTTATGATTTTGTTTTGAAGATCTTTTAACATGCTTGGAGGATTATCCATCTCCTTATACATTCTATCGAGTAATGGCAAATTCAATTCAAGAGGATCGATAAAATACACAATATGCCCCCTGGCGAGCAATTTTTCCTCCATCCAACGTGCCACCTTGATACCTTGCCTGTCGCGTCTAACAGTTCCAACAAATAACGCTATTTGAGCCATATTCAGTATTTCATTAACTCAGTGCGCTTCAAATATTATAAATGCCTCAGAAATGTTCTTACCCGTCTGGGGCCATACTTCAAGGAGAAGAGAGCATCTTTTGAAGATTTTTTCTTCACACTAGTATTCTTCCCTGTCGGTCTATTTCGCCAGTTCTGATACGGGTTGAAGAAATTTTCGAGCCATCCTCTGCTTTGACTAGTTCAACAGTAATTACCTTTACAGGTTTCACGCCAATTCTCGCACGCATCTCGTTGAGAACCTTACCTTTGATTTGAGTCTCAGTGCTTGTCACTAGTGCTTCAACATCGCCCGTAGTTACTGCAGGGCCAAAGTCACCATCCAGCTTCGCGATTTCGTAGTTGACAGCACCAAAATCTTTTTTGATCATATTCTTTAGGTTTGCAGCCCTTGTCTCAAAATTGTGATTGAGATTTTTTCCTCTGCTGGCCGCAAAATTATCACTTGAAACTCCTATTATTACCTTTTTGCCAACCTGAAAAGCTTTGGCAAGCAAAGCGACATGACCTATGTGAAGTTCATCAAAGGTACCACCTGTTGCAACAATAAGATATTTTTCTTCCAATGCCAGCAGTAGAGGGTTACGTAACGTGCAATATTAATTGGGATATAGCTTGCCTAACCTTTTTTGAATATCTTAATTGCCTGAGGCGGACAGACGTTTTCACATGCTATACAGAATATACAGTCTTTTTCTCTTATCATGAAAGCCTTTTTGTCAGATGCTGGGTGACCGGGCGTTTCAAGCCATTCGA
>JBQGBZ010000326.1:0-1020 GCA_052038215.1 Nitrososphaera sp. | reverse complement strand
TGTACGTGTGGTCATGTAGCCTCACTGCTGTGGAGCGGACAGGGATCGGGCGTCCGCTTGTCCCGTGAGGGCAGCGCTGAATTTGGGACAAACATCCCCTATGAGGCTCACAATTAGGTCTTGACTACGTAGGATCAGTAGGCTAGAGTGATAAGTGTCGAGTACATTATCTAGCCTACGATCAGCAATAAGCCTGTTGGTAGCAGGCTTGAGGACCTGATCGTAAGTCTGCGAGTGAAGCCGGCTTTACCAGAGTCGGCTTTTCGCGTTTTTACTGCCCTTTTTTTCTACGCGTTTTTCCTCTCTTCTATTGCTGCAACTCGCTCACTTGAGCGTTTCAACTGTGCCCTCTGTTCTGTCGTGTGTCGCTGCTCCAGGGACTGGAGCGTCCCACAAAGGTGCTGCAGGCTGCAATAATAACGCTAAATTCAGGTCTCGCAACAATTTTCTTGACTGCGAAGCGTTACAAATGTCGTTCTTTTGATAAGAGTATGGGGGTATAGAGGTATGAAAAGAAGGGGTATAGAGGTATACTTGGTAACCATCTGGATTTCCATTTATTCTTCATGTCTAAAGGTATGAATTGAAAGTGGGGGTATGGAGGTATAGAGGTATACACGGTGGGGGTATAGAGGCATACTTATCATTATGGCATACGCCAATGATTTTTCAGGAAAAAAATCTTCAAAAAGTCTGGGGGTATAGTGGTATAGAGGCATGCAGTATAGAGGCATACAAAAATTTTTTCTGAGGGCCTCTCCCATAGCCCACTCCCTAAAAATCATAGTATGCTCATCCGTGTACGGTTTGGATCCAACAGTACGATTTTGACTGCGTCTGCTCACTATCAGTCCCAACGTCATTTGTTAAACTTGTTCCGTAAATATTCGGTTAACCCACTGTCCCCTTCAGAAAATAAGGCACTTTCCAGAAAAAGCTGATATAAAGGAGGTATGGAAAGCACTCTGCGACAAATGACATCTCCTTCCGAGCTTACGCTCGGGAATGATACGGGCACGA
>JBQGBZ010000325.1:0-1324 GCA_052038215.1 Nitrososphaera sp. | reverse complement strand
TCTGGTCATTGACCAGGCGCCTACTGCACGGATGCTGACGCTCGTATACTTCACGCGGCAATAATCTGTGATTCTTTAAAGGTTTGAAAACGTAATGTAAGCAAAGACTCTAGCTCTTCTTTGTATATCGTTTGTGTCTCATAGAGAAAGGTGATGATGGCAGATTGGAATGAAGGGAAATCTTTGTAATATTTAGAGTATAAACATTTTTTCTTCATGAATTTCCACAAACGCTCGATAATATTCAAATTGGGTGAATAAGGAGGAAGATATAACAATTCAATGTGTAAAGCTGTCGCTAACTCTGTGACCAGTGCACACTTCTGATAGCGTGCATTATCGAGAACGAGCGTAATGGGGACCTGAAGAGATAAATGATATATCTGCCATAGAAGGTCACAGATACTCTGGGCATTGATATATGACGTATTCGTCACAGTAACCAGCTCGTGCGAGATCGCATTGATTGCCCCCAGTACATTGAAGCGGCTTCTTCCAGATGGTGCTTTGACAAACATGCGAGCAAAGCACCAAAGAAAGCCGAGAAATGGCGCAAAGACACAATGGACAGCATCAACAAAAAAGACGGCTCTCTGTCCTGCTTGTGCTTCTGCCAACCGGGGTTCTAAGACTTTTTTTTAAAGTGTGCTTGCTTTTGTATATCTGCTTTTGCAGGGATCATACCCACTTTCCTACGACGGAGTCCCATAGACTGCAAAAAGGTACGTACTTGTGTTTCGCCTCGACGAATACCTGTGAGAGAGGCGATAATATCTATAGCTTCTTTAATAGTCGCTGGCGGTTTTTCGATAAAGTATGCTTCAATGGTAGCAGCATGATCATGTAATGAGCTGCGCGGTTTGTAAAAACTCACGTGTTTTAATTGCTCAATACCCCCTTGTTGATATGCATGCATATAACTCGTCACAGTATTGACTGAAACCTTTGTTAAACGTGCAATTTCCTGATGAGAGAGTCCTTGACTTTTCAACCAGACAGCTTCCATCTTCCGTTGTACACGAGGATGCGGATGATAATAACGTTCATGATGCAAGGCTTCGATGGCTTCTGGGGTAAACTGAAGCTGAATCATGTGTCCTCAAAACAGAATAAGTACTATGGGGAGAGTTCGTCACAAGGGCAGAGCCATTATACTCGACTTTTTCGCTCTATAAAATCATAATTTATGGACGAGGAGAGTATATCTTTGTAGGGAACCTGGCGTTTACCGCCACGGAGCAGAACCTCCGCCAGCTCTTCGAAGCGTATGGGGTGGTAGACACAGTCAATATCATTACGGATCGCGAGACCGGCCGCCCACGGG
>JBQGBZ010000324.1:0-2418 GCA_052038215.1 Nitrososphaera sp. | reverse complement strand
TTTTGAACTTTTTTCTGCCGAGTCTCTCTGGGCCCGCCTAAAATAAAAATTGTTCAAACAGTGGACTCAATGCTTATTAAGAGAGCAATACTCCCCCATCTACAATTATTTGACTGCCCGTCATGTAGGATGACATTTCTGAAGCAAGGAATAATGCAACCTTTCCTATTTCATCGGCTTCGCCGTATCGATGCATGGGTATTTTTGATAAGAAAACTTCGAGCATTCTTCTAGGATCTATACCTTGCGGTGGAGCTATTGATTGTTGCATCTTCTTCACCCCTGGAGTGAGTATGCCCCCTGGAGCTATTGCGTTTACCCAGAGTTTATAGGGTGCAACCTCAAGTGCAAGATTCTTCGTAAACCCCCACACTCCGTGTTTTGAAGCATCGTAATGAGCAAGACCAACAGATGAAGGATGAAGCGCATCAATTGATGTGATGTTTATTATTTTGCCCCCACGTCCCTGCTTTATCATTTGTTCCACAGCATATTTTGAGCACAGGTAGACACTCTTCAAATTTACTGCAAGTACTCTCTCAAAATCAGAGCTTGACATTTGCATAACAGGAATGGTTGGATAAATCCCAGCGTTGTTCACCAATATGTCTACGCCGCCGTATGCAGACAACGTCTCTTCTACTATTCTCTTAACATCTTCTTCTTTTGAAACGTCCGCTTCTATTCCAATCGATTTCCATCCAGCATTTGTTAAATCTGCAGCGGTATTGTCTGCTTCGGCCTTGTGTAAGCTAGCAATGGCAACATTAACTCCTGCCTCGGCGAACCTGTATGCTATTCCGTACCCTATTCCGACTGCGCCTGTAACAATTGCTGTCTTGCCAGTAAGATCAAGAAGCTTGTCTATTGGTATTAATTTCATAAACCTGACTCATCATATACGTATAAAAGATTTCAAGCGTGAAAACGCTACCACATGTTGCTAATATCCATATTGGTAAGGTGTATTCATATCCGCCACCAATATCCACCTTGAACATGTGATAAGAAATGCTATAAAGCTCGGTTAATAGTACCCTACTGCGTGCAGGATCTAATCCTGACGGGCAGATATTCATATAGGTTCTAAACTCGACACGCCTTAACACTATGAACTAATCCTTGTATCTTTCAAAAGTTATTTCACTGATGAGTATGGAATACATTCAAATGACATTTAAATGGTGTCTGCGGTGCAATGCACTGTACTCAGAGCAGTTATACACACTTTTATCGTGTCAATGAGATATGGAAACGGATTTTGTAAGTAAGTCTGTATCAAAACAACACCTCTTCTGGTTAATTGGAGGCATCGCCCTAGCATTTGCAATATCGTTTATTTTCGCAGGATTATTGCATCTTCCTCGTGACCTTTTCCTTATTCCCTACGTTATCTCCATGAGCGCTTTTCTGTATGGATACATTCGACTAAACAACGTGAAATTATCGGCTATCTTCAGACACAAACTGGTGTGGGGACTAGTAGCAGCAATACCTCTAAGCTACTTTAGTGTTCAATCTGTACTGATACAACCTGCATCTCCAGCCCCGCAAGGAGTGGAGCTTGCATTCGATATATTTTGGTCAGGGATTGTATACGGTGGTCTGGACGGAATAATACTTTCTGTTTTCCCTGTCTATGCAATGTGGCAAGTACTAAAGATAAAAGGTTGGACTTATAATAACAGTGGATTGAAAAAGAAGGCTGCTGCAGGAGCGTTGGCTCTGGCAGCAAGTCTCCTAATGATTGCAGTCTACCATCTAGGATATCCTGAATTGCGTGGCCCGCAGGTGATAATAGTTGTTTTGGGAGTGGGTGTAATGAGCCTTGCATACATTGTTAGTGGTAATCCCACAGGTGCCATAATCAGCCATATTGCTATGCATATTGCGGCAGTTCTTCATGGTGCTGAGAGTGTGTCCCAGCTGCCTCCACATTAGCTGATTTACTTAATAGATAATTGAGGAGTTCTGTCATGTTATCCTACTCCTTATTCTGTCAGCCATGGTCGCTTTGGACGCGGCAGTTTGGTACATCAGAAGATGAGAGGTCAGAAGATATTGTTGCTGATTCCTCAGGGAATGGTGTGTATGTGGTTGGCATCACATATGGTACCTTCCCTGGTCCGACAAATAAAGGGGATGCAGACGCATTTCTAGTCAAGTTTGCAACCGAAGACGATGATAAGATAAATAATCACGATGATGGCGACAATAAGAAGAACAAGAAGAAGCCGAATCATGGCGTTGGCTAAAGTACATGATAGATGATAACAAGTGACATCGAAGAAAATAATGAAGATATTGCAGCAGAAGGGACTTCAGAAGAATATCTAGAGTTATTAATAATATTACCCTCTCTTTTATTACTATTGATAGGACTCGAAAGAAGAAGATGAACAATACCATTAGCAATAC
>JBQGBZ010000323.1:0-8553 GCA_052038215.1 Nitrososphaera sp. | reverse complement strand
GCCGGTAGTTTAGTCTGGTAGAATACCTGCCTTGCATACTGATTACGGTAGAGGATACGTAGGTGGTCGTGGGTTCAAATCCCACCCGGTCCACTTTATAGCAGTTCTACTTCGATTCACTAACTCCTAATTACCACAGAGTTGCAGATATAGATAGAGCATTTGGCATATACTTTTCTTGATGGTGATGTTACATTCTAGCAACAATAATTTAATTATCAAGGCAAACAAAATCTTAACGGGCGGTAGGTTCAAATATGGTCCTGGGTGGATGCATTCTTCATGGAATACGTATATGCCGCTTTATTACTACACAAATTAAAGCAGAATATTACGGAGGATAGCATTAAGAATGTTGTTCAGGCCGCAGGTGTTACCCCAGATGATGTGAGGGTGAAGGCTCTAGTAGCAGCATTGAGCGAAGTAAAAATTGATGAGGCCTTGAAGGCTGCCCCAGTTGCTGTAGCAGGAGCTGCCGCTCCCGCAGCCGCTAGCTCAGCAGCAGGTGGAGGAGGGACAGGTGCAACAGCAGGTGGAGGAGAAGCTCCGCCCAAAGAGGAAGAAAAGAAGGAAGAAGAAGCCCTCGAAGGTCTCTCTTCGCTCTTCGGTTGAGCCGCTATTAAGATCCTCCTTCTTCTATTTCTGTTTTAATACAGGTAAGAAAAAAATTTTCTTTTTATTTTCTGTCGCTACGACATTTTTGCGATCTTGTATAACAACAGAGGTCTTGACTGTAGATAGAGGGGAATGATGATAAAGATGATTATAAAATATTGCTAACTGTCGCAGCCCTTAATAGACACCTGACATACGCCAAAGCAATATGGCATAGTAGAAGATAATAATAACAATAATAATATGCCTTCCATCTACCCATTTAGTAGTGCATTGTGACCAAGGTCACACAACTCTCTCTCTATATATATCTCCTCTTTGATTTTCTATTCTATTAAAAAAATTATTGTGGGCTATAGCCCTTCTCCTTTGCCTTGTTAGCTATGGCCTGAGCTTGCATTTGAGCTCTTGGCAGCACAAAACCTGCAGTCTCGGATGTCATATACCCAGCTTCTGCTGCAAGCGACATTGCCTGCTGGTGTGCCTTGACTAAGAGTGGTGTGACGGTCTCTGGTGTCAGGTAGCCAGCTTCTGTTGCCAATGCAAGAGCCTGTGCAAATGACCTCGCAATTTCTTCCTTGTACTCTTCAAGGTCGAGCTTAAGATCCTGCTCTTTGAATTGCAGTCCTTCTGCAATGGCAAAGTTAACTGAAATTCCAGCTTCAATTGGCTTGACATTTAGTTTGCTCAAAAGAGACGCAAGAGGAGTCGAAATCACATCTCCAGGTTTTGCAACTAAAGTGTCCTTGCTTACCCATATAGTTCCTTGATCTATCTTGGTTGGGACATTTGCTGTCTTGAATTCTGAGAGAACCGGGCCTGGTGTGATCCCAGTATTGCCTGATGGAACGAAAATTTCTTTTGTGGCAATGTCTCCGCCCTTGGCAGGAAGGAAGACTTTGTTTTGTGCAAATATCAAGTTGAGCTTGAAGGGATTGATATTTGTGAATATCAGAGCGCACTGGTCTTCTAGTTGCTTGCTTAGGTTTTCAATGCCTGCAACACCTTTGACCTTTTCAAATGCTCTGATAGCGACCTTGTTTTTGACTATTTTAATTTTGATGTCATTTCGGAACTTTTTTCGGATCAACATCAATTGTGCAGCGCGTACTTTCGACATCTTCGATAATGCAATAACATTATATTCTGCAGGAATCCGCTGGAGCTCCTCATACATGAGACGCTTCTTCTTAGGATAGTGCTTTCGAGTTAGAGGTTGAGTCACCATCTTCTGCGACATGTTTATTCTTTATTCTCCTTAGTATTAAGGGCACTCAACTTCGACGCCTTGCCCATAGTGAACTTGACCATAGCGTTTCTGATATTTTTGTCACCTTGGGGCAACTTTTTCTCAATTGCTGCAATTACTGCACTAGCATTCTCTGCAAGCTGCTTATCATCCATTTTCTCATCACCTATCTTGGCAGAGACATTGAGCTGATTTTTTGACCTTACTCTGACAGAATTTTTAAAACGTGCGGCAATTGAGTCAACTGGTGCTCCATATGGAAGCGGTGTCGGCATCTTGCCCTTTGGGCCCAAGAACTGTCCCAGTGATCGACCAATTGTGGCCATCTGAGCAGTGTCAGCTAGGAAAAAGTCATATCCTCTCACAATCTTACGTGCTTCGCGTCTATTAGTGCCAAGTCTATCAAGGTCAGCAGGATCCATTACTGCATCCACACCCGCTCTGCGGGCTCTGCTGCCCATGTCTCCTGTTGCAATCACGCAGACGCTTGGCTTCTTGCTGGAATTATGAGGAATTGTTACCACTTCATTGAGGCTAAACCCTTTCTTTACATCAATATCCTTGAGAACAAGCGTCAATTCTGCAGACTGAGTAAAGTTGCGACTAGGAGCTCCTTCTCGTGCTTTTTTTACCAATTCAAGCAATTGGTTTTGATTTACCATTTATCTTTAAACAGGCTCAAAGCGTATAAAGCCACTTTTAATCTTTGGGTTTTATTATTACCACTCGATGTGAGCTAATATAGGCTAGATCGTCCTTTCTATAAACACCCTATGGCATCCAGCTGTATCTAATTATATTCTAAAGGTCAACAATGCAAAGGATCTGTCGAAGTCCAATAGTCGAGAGCAGCAACAACAACAAGCTTCTTCTATTATTATTCACTCAATTAGTTCATTAAGCCAAGAACCACACCTAAAACGATTTGACAAAGATAAGCTGAAAAACCTGGACATAGCTAAGCGTCATGTACTGCAGAGTTAGCTGTAAAATTCTTGGCACTGCAAGCGGCGAGTCAACAACAAAGTCATACCAAAGCGACAACATGTATGCTTCCAGTGTCGCTATAAGGGCCGGCATAATCATTTTGATTACAGTTTCTGTGATGGCGCCCTTTTCCTTTGAATGTAAGCTCTTATTTACAAAATAGAAAATTCTGCTTGATAATGGTAGACTGTCAGTATATGTGGATAAAGGCGAGGATTATTTCAACTAGATTGTTAGTTAATGGGTACTTGCTAACCAACTAACTCGATATGTAGCATAGCATTAGAGAGGTATGTGGCAAGAATATCTGAGAGGATGTAAGCAAATTCAGAACATTTTGAGAATGTAAGATTCCGTGATTACAGTAAAATCAGTATACACTTCTTTACGCGAAATGCCCCATACACTTTCATGGTATTTCCCTAAATTAGGGTAATAGAGTGAAAATAGCTATAAAACGGACAAAAAATATTGATTCTATGTATGAAAGGGCACGCTTTATTCAAAAATAGTACTAGAGTGTAAGAACTATGGAAGAAGGGTATATTTTAGGTAACCAGGATTGTGAAATAACAAGACTTCAAACACAGGCGACATTCTTTGAACCCATAACGAAGCAGACGCTTCTGAACGCAGGTTTGAAGAAGGATATGAGCTGCATCGACATTGGATGCGGTTCTGGTTCTGTAACCAGATTGATGGCCGACATGGTAGGCGACAATGGATATGTTGTGGGTGTGGACATTGATAACAGATATTTGCAATATTGCAATCGTAATATCTCCTCAAGGCAAAATATAGAATTTGTTTCTGATGATATCTGTAATAGCCGGCTGGATATTAATGAAAGATTTGACATTGTTTATTCTAGGTTCATGTTTCATCACTTGAGTAATAGAAGAGAAGCGGTGCGTTCTATGAAACGAATGACAAAGAAGGGGGGTACCATAATCATCCAGGATCTAGATCATGCGCCTGGCTCATGGCTTTGCTATCCAGAAAATAAATTTGTTGAGACACTCAGAAAAGTATATGTTACTTTGATCAAGAACGGTGGAGGTGATCCTCTTGTGGGCAGAAAGCTGTACAAGCTGCTGATGGATGAATCCCTCAAAGCAAGTGTGGATTGCTACTCTCCTTGCATTCTCATGGGCAAAGAACCATACAGCTCCCTTGGATGGCAGCTGGCCGAAAGTATTAAACCGCAAATTTTGGAGCAAAGATTGCAAAATGAAAAGGAGTACGCTATGATGTATGAAGGGTTGAAAACTCTTGCAAAACAAAAAGGAAGCTTTGTGACGTATTCTAGGTTGTTTAGTGTGCTCGGAAGAAAGTGAAAGAATGGACCCGTTGCTCCCCACAGTATCCAGTAGAAGACGAGCTTTTGTTTTATATCGCAAGAGAGATATGATGAATCATTATTCTTTGTTCAAAGGCATGCCAACACAGGGGTTGTATTATGTAGATGACATTGTATGAGACTGCAAGTGGGAAGATAAACGCAATTGAATTTGCATCGGAGAAACCTAGTGCGGACACTCTGCTCTGCATACATGGATTATGTTGTGATGCACGAGTTTTTGCATATGTTGGAAGGAAATTATCTAGTGCAGGTTACAATGTCGTAAGCATTGATCTGCCAGGTCATAATTTGTCGGATGGTGAAAAGGGGGATCTAGATTTTGATGCTTGCATCAAATCTATTCACCAGATAGTTACCCAATTGAAAAGAAGATCGCCTAGGGTATTCATGCTCACTCACAGCGTTGGCTGCATATTTTCCCTGTGGTATGCGCACCTATTCAAAGGGTCAGTTGACGGATTGATTTTACTATGTCCGTTTCTTAGGGTACGCAATATGAAAAGACGGTATGATGCAGAACCTGACACTTTAAAGCTACTTCTTCTGCTTTTTGCACGAATATTCATGCCAAATAAACGTATCAACTTCATAGAGGCTTTCCCAGCATATGTAAAGGCTGGGGGCGACGAAGTTGCATGGATGATGAAAGATCCAGGGACAAATTTTTCATATTCCTATCGATTCATTGTAGACATACTTGCGTTGAAAAATAGCAAAATAGTTGAACTATCCGACTTTGGAGATATTCCAGTACTTATCTTGCATGGAAGAAAGGATAGAATGATCTATCCCCAGGTGTCCCAAGAATTTTTCAAATTAGTTAGTAGTAAAATGAAGGAAATCAAGGTATTTGACTGCGATCATTGGTTCTACGACGCAATTTTTTATGATCAATCTTTGTCAAGCGATGGCGAAGAATCAAGGATGCAAATCATTTCATCTATAGAAGATTGGCTAAAGTCTAGGGATAGTAGAGCATAAAATACATCATTGGAGATATAAACGGTTCAGATACAACTTAATAGCATGCATGCCCTCTATCTTTTGGGCATACTCTCAATAAGCTGTGGACCCTTTGCATCCTTTGCTAGTGTCTGATAATAAGAGATAAAGCGTTGAGCAAGGTATGGATCGTCATAATGAGAAATTGCAAGGGTGAATTGTTCAGGGTTTACATAGTCAGTAGTCTCATAGCATACTGTGGTACCATCAACCACCATGAAGCTTGAAGACAGTTTCGCTTTCCTAAGATCTAATCGATTGGACTTTACTATTTTGTTCACCATTTCAAAGGTTTCTCGGTTTGGTGGAACCCTCAATATTGCATTAAGTCTATTTTCGACGCTTATCTGGTCTGGTAAGCCATCTAGCAGATGCATCATAAGTCCCTCGTTTGCAATTTTATGGAACATGAGTTTGGAGAAATGAGGATCGTGATAGCGTGTTGCCAGATACACTTCTTTTTGTGCACTCTCCATCAATTTTGTTACCTCAAGAACTAGTTTATTGTAATCCTTAATAACTGAAAATCCAGATAGATGTGTCCCATTTACAATATCCTTCAAGCCGGTATTTTGTATTATTTCCTCAATCACCTTTTCTTTTTGTGATGAGGGAAAATCTTGTCTGGATTTGAGGACATCTACTGCCTTAAGGTTCCAATAATTGGATAGGATATTCTCAACGGTCTTGATTTGACTATTAAAGATAAGCGAGCCAAAAGTTGTTGTCCTATAAACTGAGTTGCGCTTCTCTATAAAACCCATGTCGAGCAAACGTTTGAGCCGAACATAGAATTGTTTCTTGCTAAGATTGCCCTTATAGCTGTCCGATGAACCCTTGAAGCCAAAGTATGCCATCTTGATTATATTTATAGAATGTCTATCTGCTAGAGGAGCGAAAACTTGCTCAATGCTACTGGCATGCTCGTGCATTCTCGAAAAAGTAGCCGTCTGTGGTATTTAATTCTTATCCTCGCCCAAGAATTGGAAACAGTTCTTTATTGCTAGACAGGAAGGAAATACTTGACGCCCGGGTATATTTATATAGTATATAGTGCAGTCACACACAAAAAAGTATTTTTTGCAATGGACCTGCCTTATAGGTACGTTTATAAGCACTCACCCTAGTGAGGGCAATTAACTCTTAATTTTTTCTAAAGATGTAATAATTGTATACTAGTGTCCCAAAACAGCAACACTACTTTTAAACTGAAATTGGCTAGTGTACCACCTATGGCAGCTATTCTAACTACAGAAAAACATCCAATTATACAGCAAGAAAATACTAGGTCAAAAGTTCAATCCTCTTTTTTCGGCTCCCAGATAATACTCTTTAACTCTCGAAAGAAGCACGGATTGCTTTATTCTGTTGCAACTGTAGCAGGTCTATTTTGCCTCCCCGGCATTTTAAGTGCAATGGGTTCAGAGACAGAAATCCAAGTGTTAATTCAAAGCACTTTACCGCTGCCCTTCATTACCTTGATGATTGCAGTAGGGATGTACGTTCTAAACGACCTTGTGGATGCAGATATTGATAGGGTTAATTCGAAGAATAGACCCATACCTTCAGGTCTAGTTTCAAAAAAACAAGCATGGAGTTTCATCCTACTGACAAATGGAGCAGCTGTAGGAATGGCGATAATCACATTCAATCTGGTTAGCTGCATACTTCTAGTGCCCATGATGCTCATAGGCATACTATACTCTTTGCCTAAAAATATCGCGCTTATGAACCGGTTCTTACTCAAAAATATTGCTATCGCCTTATTTTATGGGCTGTGTGGAATGCTTGGATTTACCTCAAGCTATGGTATGTCGCTTGTAATTGACAATCCGATGGTAGCTGTTCACACAATGGCAATGTCTGCTATCATGATTTTTGTCGGCTCAACAATCAACGATTTGGGAGATATTAAAGGAGACAAGGCATCAGGCAGACGAACGATTCCAATTGTCTTGGGAGGCAAAAATACAGTTATGACACTGACTATCCTTTTGGCAACCATGCCGATAATATCATGGCTGCTTTACACGACACTTGCGGACCAAGGAAGCATAAGTACAAAGATAACACCCATTGCTATCGCTATTGTGGCAATACTTGCAATACTTAGGATGAGCAAGATAGATAAAGTGTTTGAAGATATGAAATTAATGCGCGAGCAACACAAAAAATGGTTCCCCCTTTATACGATACTGCAATTAGGCATGGTAATGGGAGCCCTAGTACCTTATTAAGTAGAACAACATTAGACGTAAATATAGCGTATAGGCTTTCCCTCGACGGTTTAAATGGCAAGTGTATAGATAGTCTCCCTAAAAGGTAACTATTTATCTAAATCAACACCCAAGAGGAAATCAATCTATAATAACCTGTTAATCCTCCTCAAAATTAGTGCGAGCTATTGGCGAAAACACACACATCGGCTGCGTCAGTGCTTAGAGCAATTGCTGATGACAAATCATTGGAATTGTTTGGAACTGTTGCGCAAGAAACTATTGATAGTAAGAACCTCAAGAGCAAGATTAAACTTACACGTAAGCAGTATTATTCAAGGCTCTCGAGGATGACAAGAGCAGGACTTGTAAGGCGAAAGAATGGCAAGTATGTACTCACGACTTTTGGTAAGATCGTTTATGAATCCAAGGTTACAGTAGAAAATGCTCTCAATAACTATTGGAAGCTTAAAGCTATTGACTCACTCGAAACATCCAATGAACTTCCAAAGGAAGAACGACAGAAGCTTATTGAAACATTGCTCGACAACCAAGGCTTAAAGGCAGTGATTGTAAGAGAAACATCCTCCATTGACCCCATCACAGGATGAGCGACATTATAAACGGCTAAAAAAGTTCCTGCTCGTTATCGTGAAAGGCGACTACTTAGTCCTTGATCCTGTTCCTCATTTTATTTTCTTTACTTTAACTTGAGCCGCCAAAACCTATGAAATATGCAAAATCTAATATTCATTTGAGTATGAGAAAAACAAGTGAGATCTCAAAAGAAGTAGCTTGTAAATTTTTGGCTCTATAATTTTTCATTATCACTTCTTCTAAAAGTCTTAGTCGCCCTTACTTGCTTGCAGGTTACATATTTGTATGGCGGGTTAGTGGAACTTTTCCATTCACTTTGGCTTTGTTCATCGATCCTGATTGTTTGGTATGCTAGCTCAGGCTTATCAATAGTAGCAACATAAGGAGTCCAAATACTCTTTAAAGCAATTTCTGAGGATTTAAAGTAGCGTAAGTACGTGACCTTCCAGCTGTTAAGAGGCTTCATAGTGGTCGAATCCAACCCTCCCACGTCAACCATTCCCACTAATGCTATCCTATCAGGT
>JBQGBZ010000322.1:0-7770 GCA_052038215.1 Nitrososphaera sp. | reverse complement strand
AGGTAGTTATGAGGAATACAGTTTGTACATCAGCATGTGGGGGCTTGCCACAATGATATACGGAGGTGCAATGGCACTTATGCAGGATGATATCAAGAAGGTTCTTGCATATTCCAGTATCAGCCAGATGGGTTACATACTATTTGGTATCAGCTCTGAAAGTATACTCGGTATAACTGGTGGAACAATGATGTATGTAACTCATGGTCTGGGCAAGGCTATCCTTTTCATGATGGCCGGCTCAATCATACTTCAGACTGGAACCAGAAGCATGTCTAAACTCGGTGGACTTGCAGGCAAGATGCCCTACACCGCGGTTCTTGCAATGATTGGTGCACTTACCATTATCGGGATACCCCCAACCAGCGGCTTTATGGCTGAATGGATATTATTCAGCGGAGTGTTGCAAACTGCAACAGCAGAGATGGATCCGCTGAAAACAACAATGTTTGCATTAGGCATTCTTGCCACCGTGCTTTCATCCGCATATATCTTGTGGATGTATAAGCGCATATTCTTTGGCAAGATTCCTGAACAGCTTGCTCATGTAAAGGACTCAAATCGGTACATCACTGCTACGATGGCAGTATTTGCCGCAATGACACTTATAATAGGCGTTTATCCAGATTTGTTTCTAAATCCGACCATGGATTATTATGAAAATGTAATGTTCCAAGGACAAGAAGAGATAATACTGCCTGCTCCATCGCAAGAGACGACAACTACAGACACCGGGTCAGGAGTTGTCACATCAGACAATACAGGACAAAGTTCAGTGGGAGAGGAGACTGCCACATCCGGAGGGCATTAGGCGAAAAAAGAGTGAGAGAGGAAGAGTGAATTATAGTAGATGACAACAGTCGCGTTTGAAGGAATTGCAGTCAGCGCTTGGCTTGTATGGTTGCTCCCATTTGTTGGTGCCGCAATCATAGCCGCAGTTGCACGGGCTGGCCACCGTGCACGAGACTATACCGCAGTAGGATTTGCTCTGGCTAGTGCGATTTCTGCTGCAACTCTGATACCTCTTGCGCTGCAGGGGGCAGAGGTGCATAGTCAGGTAACATGGATATCTGCGCTTAATCTTGAAGCGGGCGTGCTTGCAGATACCTTGGCCATAATCATGGCAAACCTTGTGGCTTGGATCTCATTCCTTATTTTCGTATATTCAACAGGATATATGCATGGAGACAGGGATCTCACGCGCTATTGGTTTTTCATGCTCTTCTTTATCGGATCTATGCAGTTGATTGTGCTATCAGATAATCTACTTATGGTATTTTTTGGCTGGGAAGGTGTAGGACTTGCATCATATGCATTAATCGGCTTCTGGTACTACGACAGGAAGAAAGACTTTGTAGGCGTCCAAGGTAACATCGCTGGCGGCATTCCGATGTGGGCGTCCCCTACACACGCAGGCATGAAGGCTTTCCTTATGACTCGCGCAGGAGACATTATGATGCTTGCTGGTATGTTTTTAATATTCGCATACGCTGGAACATTTGGATTCACCGAACTACTCGAAGACCCTGCATGGGCAATCACAATGTCACAGCAAAACTTGCTAGTCCCGGCAGCCGTCTTGCTCTTTGGAGGCGCGATTGGCAAGTCAGCGCAATTTCCGCTCAATGAGTGGCTCCTTGAAGCTATGACTGGTCCCACGGCCGTCTCTGCTCTCATTCATGCCGCAACTATGGTCAAGGCAGGGGTATTCTTGGTAGGTCGTATCGGCCCACTATTCTTTGCACTCGCAGCTGTAGGAGCCTTCAGCATTGAGCAGTTCTTTGAGGTTGTTGCATGGGTAGGCGCAATCACTGCACTTTTGCTTGCGACACAGGCATTGGTAAATCCAGAGATAAAAAAAGTCCTTGCGTATTCTACAGGCTCGCAGATTGGTTACATGATGATGGCACTTGGCGTCGCTGGACTTTCACTCAACTTCGTCGACGGCTACACCGCAGGATTCTTCCAGCTCATAAGTCATGCAATGTTCAAAGCCTCTCTCTTTATGGGAGCAGGCGCACTATTGCATGGAATAGGCTCTAGGTTCATGACCGACATGGGAGGATTGAAAGCAAATATGAAAAAGACATATATCTTTATGTTGCTTGCAGGTCTGTCGCTTGCAGGTGCGCCTCTCATCACATTAGGGTTTTGGAGCAAGGACGCAGTCTTTGCATCTGTGCTTGGATCCGGCTATGCGTTCTCGCAACCACTTTTCATAATAGCAGTAGTGGTCGCAGTTATGACCGCGTTTTATACATTTAGAATGATAGGAATGGCCTTTTTTGGGAATAAGAGCAGGCATGTTGAGGAGATGGAGCGCAGGGGCCATCACGTGCATGAGGCAGGACCTAGGATGTGGGTCCCATATGCGATATTGGCAATTGCTTCTATAGCAATAGGCGTCATCGGTTTTGTATTTGAGGCGGAGTTACACCACTTGTTTAGCGAATACCTTGCAGAGTCGTTTGGTATCCACAGTCCCGAAGAGGATACTGAGGAAGGTACGATTCAAATCACGCCAGAGGGCGATAGAACTTGGTTTGGACTAAATCTAACTGCTGCAATTGCATCTGTTGTCGCATTTGCAATTGGAGGGGCACTTGGGTATCTCTTCTATATCGGACGTAAATTAGACCCACAGATCATTTCAAGGAGCATTGTCACTAGGGCTATCTGGAAATTTCTCTTCAACAGGTGGTACCTCAATAGCGCTCTTTATTGGGGTGCTGTGATAGGACCTCTCGCTATCTATAGGTTCATCTGGAGATACTTTGAAAGTACAATTGTTGATGGCATCAACCCAGCATTGCAGCATTCAATGTCTTACATGTCCGCAGTAGTCAAAGCAGGCCAGAATGGGATCACACAGACATACATTTTCGTCTTTGCAGCGGGCATCATGATTATTGTGATGCTTCTGTTCTTGTAGTAGGTGTATTGATAAAAGATGGTTGACCTCCTTTCCTCTCCAATACTTGTAACGATAATACTGGGTTCAGTTGGTCTTGCCATACCTGCTATAGACGCAGGCATCCGTGAAAAAGGCAAGAATAGAAACAAGCTTTACAGCGCAATTGCCTTTGGCGCACTTATTGTGGCTATAGCCATCGTAATCTTTCGTGTGCTTACCGGCGAGGTCCTCCCAGCAGTGGCATTCTCCCAAGAGGTCTTAGTAGACGACATGTTTGGCTCATTCTTTGCTATTGCGCTCCTCATCGTGTCGATAATGGTCACTGCCTCGTCTTGGAATTATTATAAAGGTAGGTCAAATCCTGCGGCATACTACTCTCTCATACTGCTCTCAAGTATCGGCATGGTAATCATTGCGTATTCGACTGACCTTGTTATGCTATTGGTCGCATGGGAGCTGATGTCGCTTCCAACATATGCGCTTGCCGGTTTTTCAAAGCGCGACCCGATATCGAATGAGGCAGCAATAAAGTATTTCATGTTTGGTGCGCTGTCATCGGCAATTATTGTCGTTGGAATAGGACTGGTGTATGGAATAACAGGAACTACCAACATAGGAGATTCTATTATTGCGCTTGCTAACCTAGATGCAAGCCTTGTCCCTATTGGATTGCTTGCAGTGGCATTATTCATAGCTGGGTTTGGCTTCAAGATGGGCCTTGTACCATTCCATATGTGGCTACCTGATGCCTATGAAGGATCGCCCACTACCATTGGCGCATTGCTGGCAGCTGGCACCAAGAAGGCCGGATTTGCAGCTGCGATCCGGGTTATCGTGCTTGGAATGTTTGCTCTCAACCTCGACTGGACATTGACTCTTGCTATAATAGCGGTCTTTACGATGACACTTGGGAACCTTGCGGCGTTAGTACAGCGCAGTTTGCCAAGAATACTTGCATACTCGTCTATCGCACAGGCAGGTTATATCATGATAGGTCTCGCACTAGCTCCCTATTCTGAGCAGGCATTGCCGGGTTCACTGTTTCATATCATGAATCATGCAGTTATGAAATCCGCTGCATTCATTGCAGTGGCAGCAGTAGCGACTGCGCTTGCGGGCTATAGCCTCGAGAAGTATCGGGGCCTTGGTAGACGTATGCCGATAACTGCAATCGCACTTTCAATATCCCTGCTTGCACGAGCAGGCGTTCCACCACTCAACGGTTTTTGGAGTAAAGTTGTTCTCTTTGGTGCCGGCATCAACTCTGGACCGATCGTCGAATGGGGCCCATGGCTTGCTATTGCAGGCATTCTCAACAGTGCACTCTCGCTTGGCTATTACGCTTGGATCATGAGAAAGATGTACATGGAGGATGCACCAGACATGAGAAGAGTAAAGGAACCAAGGGCAATACTTGCGGTGCTTGTGTTTGCCGTGGTATTTATGGTAGGTTTTGGGATAGGGTATGCTCCACTGCTTGAGTTTGCGTCAATTGCGGTACCAGAACTGTCGTCTAACGTAACACAGGCGTCAACATTGGCAAATGGTGGGGGTATAGAGATCGAAAGTGGTAGCTGACTCTTTTTCTATCTCCTTATGTGTGCGCTAATCTGTGTGCACCAATACACACAGACAATCACATACACACACCTATCTATAGTCGTCTGGGTGGTGTAGTTTTCCCCCTGTTTGCATGTGATGTCTTGGTGAGTATCCAATAAATTAGTCCATTAGAACAATGAGGCCCTTCGTTATAATAGGTCAGCCAATCTTTAGTGAACTAGCTAAGAAGGCCGACGACACACCATATCGCAGAACTGCACAATCACTGAGGTTAGCCAATTTAAAATAAAATAACTCAAATACTCAATAAAGACTATTGGATTTACAGACGAGTAGCTAATTTCAGTTATCGTCTTTGCTTTTGTTGTCGTAATTTATAGTTCTGTTAATTCTTTAATTATTACCATATATTATCATGCCAATTAGAGAAATCAATCACCTACATCGCTCTTAGGGTGTCATATTGTTAATGTACCCTACATCTCCCGTTCTGCATCATTGTCAGCACTTTTCCTAACACGTCATAGATGGTTTACTTGCATCATTATATAGTATAAGAAGTCATGATCTATGAGTACAAGAACAATGACTTTGGAGTTTGAGGCAGCGATAAAAGTGCTACAAGAGCACATCGAAATTCTAAAGCAAAATCTACTTTTCTTGATGGCTGAACACAAGCCTGAAAATATGCCTAAAATCATCACAGTCAAGAGAGAACTAGATAAAGCCGTACAGGAAAAAATGAAGTTAAGTCAGGTTTACTGTCGTCCTCTTGTTATCTATACCTCATAGCAATGAACCGAGCATTAGAATGGAATGAGAAGACATGGTGCCGATTGCTCCGACCTCGCTTGCAAAACTAGCAACCAGTATTAGTTATGCTATTGCTTCCCTTTATTTTTCGTCACATCTTCATTTCCTCTCATTTATATAAAATTCAAAACATAATGCAACTACCACCGTTGGATTTTGGAAGGAACCCCTTTTTACGAAAAGATCATCTGGGGCAGTATCATAGTTACAGCATATGAAGCTGGTACGTGTGGCTCTTGAAGTAAATTCTATGGGTATAATTGGGAATGCCCTAGTCATGTTGTATAGGTGGCCTCATTTCAAGACTAATAGTGTGGATAAATTATTGTCATGTGAGTCAAAGTAAAGAACACTGCTCCTCACAAAAAATAAGGCTGTGATTTGATTATTGTATGAGATTCTCTCCGTAAAACTCTTTTCATCTTTAGAGCTTTTCAGGTAGTAACAAGAATATCCATAAAGCTGCTGGCTCTCCATTGAGAGCGAGCAAGCTGTTGTTAGGTGATTTAATCAATTTTTTATTATCGTAGTTATAACAATGCTAACAATATCTATCTCTATTTCAGGAAGGCATTGAAGCCTAATAGAGCGATATTTTACATATGAATATTGGCTTGTGCGCATGAATGCTGGTGAGGCTTGCACCACTTATCATCGGGATTCAAGCGCCCTTAAACATATGATGCATCTTGGTCTAATAGTCTTACTCGGCAATAATTAGAAACTTCTTGTCCAAGACTTTAAGTTGTATGAGCAGAAATTAGTTATAAAGGTGAAAGTAGGGATAGATTGTTCATGCATAGATTTTTAACTTGAGTTGACTCCAGCAGTGAGAAGCTGGTGCTCCAATGAGAAGCAAAATGCGTATTTAATATTCATAATGTTGTTATATTTTCAATTGCTACAACGGTTATTAAGCCTAATTCCTTGTTCATTTTAATAATGAATAGTGAAATGAATAATAACGACAGAAAGAAACATTCTAAAACTCTTGCAATCGCTGGTATGGGATTTCTTCTAATTGCGGCAGCGTTTACATTCTCATTCGCTAATTCTGGTCAGCAATTAGTAAATGCCCAGGAAAACCAAACGCAAGGAGGAGGAGGAGGAAACGCTACTCAAACGATCGTAGCAGTTCCTTTTGACACGTTTACAGGCAGCGGGGTTATTACAGCAACTATTTCAGAGGCAGAAGGCCAAGCAGGCGGCGGCAACCAAACATCAGGCGGCGGCAACCAAACATCAGGCGGCGGCAACCAAACATCAGGCGCAGCATCGACTGGTGGTGGTGAGGCTCATGAATACATCCTAGGAGGAAACTGGAATATGGAAGTCCAAGCAGGAAATATGACTAATTTTGGAGCCAACTTTATCATGGTCCACCCCGATGGCACTGAATACCACGTACACAACATCACCAATTTTGTGACACCTACTGCGGGCGTACAGCTAGTCCAGGGTCAAGAAGCTACGATAACTGGTACTGCGGATATCTATACAAACGGAACCAATAGGTGGCCAGGCGCTGATACAACGCTTACTCTGACTCCAAACGGAGCAGTCATGACGATAATGCCAGCAGCTGAGGATACAGATAATCACTTCCAAGGACAGCCCATATACGGAATCGTATCAGGTTTGACTGGAGAGAACGGTACGGCAATAACACAAACAACACCACCAGGACAGCAGCAAGAACAAGAAGAAGGCGGAGATGAAGGCCCACTTGGAGGCCTTCTAGGCGGTGGAGACGACCAACAACAGGAAGGCGGCAATCAGACCGGCGGACCCCTTGGTGATATAGGAGAGCAGATAGGAGAACTCTTTGGCGGCGGCGGAGGACAAGGACAAGGGCAGTAACCGCCAAACATTATTTTTCTTTTTTATTTAGTCATCAAAAATAATTTTAAGAATTTTAATCTCTTGATGCAAGTAACAAATAATAGTGAACTTCTAAGCTGTTAGTTAAGAGGTGCGGGAGGTGGGATTTGAACCCACGAACCCCTGAGGGATAAGAGCCTCAGTCTTACGCCTTTGGCCAAGCTGGGCGACTCCCGCTTGCATGAGAGCACGGTTGCCTTGCGCTAATTTAATATTTCTGGTTCCCAAGCGTGTGTTCGCTTGTTACTATGACATTATGACATCTGGCATAACCGTAGAATAATAAATAATCATGGATACCGAGACTGCGTTGTTTAGGGCTTGAGGTGGAGAGAATTCATAAATATTTTTAAGTTAACTTAGAACCGGTCCTCACAAAGTGACATTCTCTGCCCACTTAGTCAAAATAGACGGATCCCAAGGTGAGGGCGGCGGACAAATTGTGCGTACTGCAATTTCGCTTTCTGCAATAACTGGCAAGCCAGTTGAAGTCACCAATATTCGAGCAAACAGGAAGAACCCCGGCCTGCGCCCGCAGCATGTGGCAGGAATCAAAATTATTGCTGAACTCTTTAATGGGAAATTCGAAAACTTGAAGG
>JBQGBZ010000321.1:0-1197 GCA_052038215.1 Nitrososphaera sp. | reverse complement strand
CTAAGGCACAACAATTTCCACCATTATCACTCAAAGAGTACCTAAAACAGAGATCTGAGGGAAGATTATGAGCGATGATCTCGCTATTGCAACTGTCACGGCAACGCTGAAGAGGATCCTTGAGAAAGAGGCTGGAACTGGCGTACCCGGTTTCATCGTTAAGATCCAGCCACCCGGTACTATAACTGATCAGGATAACAAAGATAACAACATATTGAATCTTTTCCTGTACCGGATTACTCCAAATAACGGCTATAACAATTTGGATCTGCCCACGCGTAGCTCGTACGGTAGCGGTGAGCTGATCCAGAAGCCTAGATTAGGTCTAGACCTTCACTATTTGCTCACGGCATTTGGAGCAGGAGACAATGATCTTGCGGCGCATCGAATGCTAGCAAGCGCTATGAGAGTTCTGCACGAAAATCCAGTATTAACACAGAAGATGGTACAAGATGCTTTGGAGCCAGAAATAGGTTATACGCCCCCTAAAGAGATAGAAGGATCGGATCTTGAGTATCAAGTGGATCTGGTTAAACTCACTCAGCAGCCACTCTCTTTGGAGGACATCACAAAACTGTGGTCTACATTTTTCCAGACTCAGTATCGTGTATCTGTGGCTTACCAGGCAACTGTTGTTCTGCTAGACGGTAAGAAGAGGCCAAAGCCAACCTTACCGGTGCTGGAGCGCGTCTTGCATGTTGTTCCGTTCCGGCATCCACTGATAGAGAAGATAGAACCGCAAATAGTGGAATCAGCTGATGACGCTAAAATTACAATAATGGGGCAGAATCTGAGTTCTGACGACGATATTAAGATCAAATTTGATAACCTTCCTGATGAGGATACGCCACAACCTGATATGGTGAGTGATGATAGAATCATTATTGCAACACCTTCAAAGTTGACTGCTGGCATCAAGACGGCTCAGGTTGTTCACAGGTTGAAACTACGCCCAGGAACAGAAGAAGCTCCATACAAGGTGTACAAGTCTAATGTTGTCGCCTTCGTGCTTGCCCCAAAAATTACCCAAATGCCTGCAAGCGTTGCGCAGGGTTCTGAGCTTGAGGTGACGCTTAGACCAGCTGTAGCTTTTGGCCAGAGGGTGGAGTTCCTTATCGGGGATTCTACACTTTCTGTGCCACCTGGATCTATAGAGCATCCGGTAGTCGATTCTGTAAAGCAGCCCGTGGACAAGAT
>JBQGBZ010000320.1:0-2109 GCA_052038215.1 Nitrososphaera sp. | reverse complement strand
TTTCTTAATGCCATCGGGGCTAGCACTAGCAGTCGGATTGAACTCTGTTGATCCAAAGCATTATGGTGGATGGTCCGGCGAACTGAATGCCTGTGAGGCTGATGCTGAGGACATGGCGAGCATAGCTAAATCTCAAGGGTTTAAGGTAACTACATTGCTAACTAAGGACGCAACAAGAGACCGCATAATTGAAAGAATCAGGGGAGCATCTAAGGCACTCAAATCAGGCGATATTTTCATGCTAAGCTATTCTGGTCATGGTGGACAGTTACCAGATCGCAATGAGGAAGAAGCTGATGTAATGGATGAAACCTGGTGTCTGTACGATGGTGAACTAGTAGATGATGAAATGTATTCTCTGTATGGAGAGTTTGCTCAGGGAGTGCGTGTATTAGTATTTTCTGATAGTTGTCATAGCGGCACTGTTACCAAAGTCGCATACTATCAAAATAGAATGGATATGAGAACATCGAACCTTGATGTGCATGAGTCGAAATATCGTTTCATGCCATCCGATGTGGCACAGCGTACTTATCGCCTTAACAAACAGTTCTACGATAAAATACTGAAAAGAGCTGATCTAAAAGAAGCAGAGGATAAGGTAAAAGCGTCTATTCTTTTAATATCAGGATGTCAAGATAATCAGCTATCTCTAGATGGCAACTTCAATGGACTTTTTACCTCGCAAGTGCTGGCAGTCTGGAAAGATGGTAGTTTTAAGGGGACTTACAAAAGATTCCATAAGCATATTATCAGAAGAATGCCACCTGATCAGACACCCAACTACTACATTGTAGGACAGAAAGATACACGTTTTGAGAGACAACGACCTTTCACATTATAACTTGGTGCATAGATGCAAGAAAAAGCTAGAGAAATCAAATGTCCCAATATGAAATGGTGAACAATGTGATGGTGATAAACCGAGCATTACTGATCACATCTAAAGACATAGAGCCTCAATCTTGAGGCTCGAAGATAGACTCAAAACACCCTAGAGTTCTCGAACTTTTTGTAATTCTCTCTTAAATGATGCTAACTCAAGTTATTCCTGATTGCTTTGTTATTGGACGGCATCACAGCTGTCATGTTGGAGTTCTGAGTTGGTTCGTAGTATTAGGATCTGCTAGGACTTCAATTCCATTATGATCATAGATCGTGCTGTTTAGATATCTATAACCGTTGACTGTCGTATAATTATGTGGTGCATAGATACGAGTGTCGTCTCTTTCGTCACTGCCAGATTCACCAGCATAGTTGATTATCATGCGGCCATTCGCATAGAGATCAATATTTGTTTCATTTGTAAATGTGTCAAGCGTGCTTGCTAGACTCTGTATTGTTTCTTCTACTGATGTATAGATTCGTGTGTCATCATTTGCTTCAATGTCCTCATTGAATTCATAAGAGATTATTTGGCGTTGTACCGTTTCATCCGCACCAATCTCCTCCTCTACTACCTGTATATCTGGTGATGCTGTTTCTCCTAAGTGAGCGATATTGTTTAGCAATTTTGTGAAAATCTGATTTAACAGTATAGCCTTTGCATTCTCATTATTTACCCTTACTGATAGTAGATTTTCTGCATCCCGTATCCCATTTTCTTCTTGCTCTTCTGCTATTCGCCGATCATCGAAATCTCGCTCAGCATTTATGTCAGCTATGAAATCATCAACAGTTGACGGATCTTCTGTTCCATCAGTTATTACCTGTGCTGTTCGCTCCCCTTCCACTTCTGCTCCTGATTCTTCCTGTGCATTGCAAACTGTGCACCATAATTCATTAATCGTCATTTGAGCGACAGCCATTTCTTGATGTGTAATCACTGCAAGAAAACAAAAAATTATAACAACCCTTACTATTGTCAGCGCTCCTATGTTTTCAGCATTTTTCATACGCTCGCCGCCATCCCGATCCTGATGTTGAAGTCAGGTCACCTCCATAAATACCAGCTGGCATTGCAAAAGGCGGTGAAGGGCATTTGTATTTTGAATGTGGAAAGTATGAAATAGACGTTGCTGACACTTTTAATGACACGATATCAGCAGTTGGTACCTTTGGGGGAGGGTGGTAGTTGACTATACAGCGTTGAAATAATAATAATAATAA
>JBQGBZ010000319.1:0-2679 GCA_052038215.1 Nitrososphaera sp. | reverse complement strand
TTAATTCTTACTGTTCCATTCTTGCATTTTTTATTTCATTTGAAATATGGAATTTATTGTACCAAAATAATGCACCTGACATAATGATAAAGTCTGTAACATAAAACAAATCCCATATCCACAGATTTTGTAAATCTCCATTTACAAAGTCATAGACATATCCATCATCAGCTATTGCATTTACTAATAACGACAGAGAAGAGAGAAGCCATGGAATAGAGTGCTGATAGTCTTTGCGTAAGCTTACGAGTATTACCGCAGACGGAATAATTAATGCTAAATCTAGAATAGGATATGCAATGGTGACAATAAAAGCTGCAAAGTCTACGCCAATAAGAAATTCTGATGACACTAAATTCAATACATTAAAAGTAACAAATAGTACCGCAGCAATTGATGCTAAAACTACAATTCTTAGCTTAATTGTACTGCGTAATGAGCGGAGGACTATAAACAAATGTAATGCTAAGAATACATATCCCGCAAACCAAAAACCATCTGCAAGCGAAACTAGCCTCTGTTCTTCTATGTGTAAAATGTAATAGTAATACATGAGTGTAAGTTCTGCAGAGAACCAGGAAATAATACCCAACATGAGAAAAAGATAGGATTTGCCATGAAGTCCGTGGACCCCATGCCGCCACACTGCAATTATCGCCAAACTCGAAGCAATAGCTCCAGTTATGTTTAATACCCAAAGAGATGAAGAATGCCTCTCATGGACATCCGATAAAATAATTACAGTGTTTGCAATTATTGCCGAGACAACTATGCTTAGAATAAGAAACTTTAAGGCTAATCTATGGTGTTTCTCCTTTTCACTTACAGTCAGTTAAATCAACCCAAAACAAACATGTATAATTATATAAAAGTTTTATTTGCTTAATTTGAATTGAATTTTTGATGAGGTCGTGGGTTCAACTCCCACCCAGTCCATTTTTATCTATGAGGGAACTACGGTATTGTTATTGAGCTTATTCTAGGAAGTTGTCGACAAGAATCCTTTTTTCCAATCCTTCCTGTCCTCTATGATATTTATCGTAGCCATCATCAGAGCTGACCACTGGTAGGATTGGCATAGCGACTAATAACAATCATAAAATAAAATTGCAAAAGAAAAAAAGAGGAGGATGAGCACATCATCCGTTGGGCTATTGCATTCTACTTGGTGGTTATGGAAGCTCAGGTGATGTTGTTACTGCTGATGATGTCTGATTTGTTTGTTCTTCTCCTCCATTGCTGCCGACAACTACTTGTCCAAACATTCCAGGGTGGAATGCGCAGAAGTAGTCATATGTTCCAGGCTCGTTAAATGTTATTGTAAAGCTGCCTAGGACTGGGAATGGGGCTGGAGGCAACTCTCCCACTTGTTCTTCCTGCTGACCCGTTGTTTCTTCGTCAGGTGAAATTGGCGGTGTAGTTGTTGTATTAGTCATTATGTTTTGGTTGCCTTCTGCTGATAGTTGCTCTTGTGGTGCTTCTCTTTCTCCTTCTTCTGGAAATAGTTCCTCCAGTGCTGCAAAGCCATTAACATCAAGTACTATACCTGAGCTGACTATTCTTTCTGTGCCATCCATTGTATAGGAAGTGGAAAGCGGAGTTGGCTGAGGTTCTTCCTCAAATGCCTCGTCCACTTGACGCATCTGCTGCCTAAGCTCTTGCTCTTCCAGATATACCACGTTGTCATTCTGGTCTACAACTGTAGGCTGCCATGCTACTTTGTTCAAGCCTATTATAGCCTGTGTTATACCGTCAGTCGTAGTGTTCTGGATCATAGGTTCACCAAGATTATACGGCGGTGCAGGTAACAGTTCTTCGGAGACATCTGTAGGCACTTCTCCTCCAAGGACGTCTGAGGGCAATGTAAAAGGCAGCCAAAGGTCCGATATTGTTGTACCATTGGTTAAATCAAATATGACGTTGTGGAGTTCGATAGATCCATCAGGGGCAAAAAATGTAACACTTTCGCCTGGTTGAATTTCTGTTATCTGTGGCGAGAATTGGTTGACTGAGAAGGTTATGTTCCCTCCCCCAACTGAGACTCGCTGTGTTGCATTGTCGGGTCCTGTTGGAGTAGCAGTTGTAGTATTGCCTTGATCAACTGTCGCAATTGCTGTTTGCTTGAATAATTCAGGGGCTACTGAGATTATAGATGCCATAAGGAGGATCATCACCATCATAGCGGTTATGGCAACAGATCCTGAATAAAGTGTGGTCTTCATTGAGGCTTTGAAGAAGTGATTTGCTTTTAAGAGATCATCTAGCAAGTTATCTATCTCATTTCAGAATAAACTTCGTTTGAAGTACAGGCTGCGAAACATATAGAAAGCGAGTGGAGCGGGTGGGATTTGAACAATTGAGTTATCATTCCATACCTGCCATTTGGATATAAGGTCATAGAGAACTGCCTTTACAAAGAGCTGAGGTCGTGGGTTCAACTCCCACCCAGTCCATTTCTTCTATTCTAGGTAACTACGGTATTATTTTTGAGTTCCTTTTAGGCAGTTGTCTGACAGTATGTCCATTCTATCAAGATAACAATACATTCTGTACAATTGATCACTCTTGCATCTCCAAGCTTTGTTTTTTCAGTTATGCGACAGACTAGATAGAAATAACGCATCTTCTGAAAAGGAACAAGATCTATCCTAGTTTACACTTTTTAGTATTACAGATATA
>JBQGBZ010000318.1:0-1549 GCA_052038215.1 Nitrososphaera sp. | reverse complement strand
ACATACTTTCTGACTATTTCCGATCCTCATGGAAATCAGACCTTCTCAGAAGTGCTGCATGGCCATGATGGGACTGTTAGATTACAGTTCAAACCAGGAGAAGGCGAATACAGAGTAAATGCTAACTACGACAACCTAGCTGCAAGCTATGTCGCAGACCCTGCAGGCCTGATAACCGTCACAGGGCCTGTGTTTGGTGAACAGGGAACTTATACTGTGGATATAGAGGTTAACGGAATCGACTACGATAACACCTTTCTTCCTGAGCCTATAGAATACCAGTATCCTCTCGTAGTAGCATCAGCTCAAGAATTTCCTGTTTCATATGGAGATACGAATTTCAATGTCAATATCACCTCGCCTATATCCATACAGAATGTGACAGTAAAACCTGAAAACAATCAGCTTATCATTCAGTATCCTACTGGAGAATGGCAACATCTTGACAATTTTCAAGTCTATGTAGATATTCCAAAACAAATGATGTCTGAGCCCTTTACTGCAGTCTTTAATGGAATGCAGATGAACGTCACCCAGTTGCAGCAGAGCGACACTAGAGTAACATCCCTTCTTCTCAATGGCAGTCATCTTGACTTGTTGCAGACGATGACAAACCAAACATCAGCAGGTGATGACAGTAACATGCAGGCAATGGAGGGAATGAATATGACACAATCGACCACAGGTGTAGGAACACAACAGAATGCAATAATTATCACCGCAGCGGCTAGTCCCTGAAATCAAGTTTCTCATAGTCGCTGCTGCTCCTGTTGTTGTTTTTGTAATACTGAATACTGATACGCTTTCTTATCTTTTGCAAAATGCTCCAACATGAAAAAATTCACTTGAGCGGCACTGTTGCAGCCTTTGCTGTTTTAATGCCTTTTGCAATACCTAGCCCAAGAATCACGAGCCCGACTATGATTCCTATTATGGGGCCAGGAATTGCAAAATTCATGTTCACTAGGGGAAGTATCATAAGTACTATGCCGCTTGCAGCCAGCAATCCTGCCACTACGAAAGACCGCTGGTTCCGCGACACAATATATGCAGCTGCAGCCAGCACAATAGCGGTCATCACTACCACCACTGCAAGGCCTCCAGCGGGCAGCGTCGCAGGGCTGCCTAATATGTTATTCCCTATCAATCCTTGGTTCATTCCTTGCATCTGTGACTCTGACATTCCTTCCATCGTCGACTTCTCTGAGGAAACTGGGCCACCATGCATCTGTGCCATCGATGAGTGGCCACCAGTTATTGCTTGTCTCAGTGGCCCAAAGATTGACATAAACAGGTTGTGACCTTCCTCCGCTATAGGCATCCGCAACAACGCTATGGCTCCTAGCACATAAGTCAAGACTACGGCAAGTGTTACCGCAGCCAATCCAACTGATAATATGTGTCTTAAGTTCCATGTATTTACGTTACCTAGATTGGTCATTATCTAAGTTATCTAGATATTAGAAGAACTAAATATATTTATTTATTGCTATTAAGCAATTATTCAGAGGAATGGAGAAGCGAGAAGTAATCATTCAGGCTATTAATG
>JBQGBZ010000317.1:0-1726 GCA_052038215.1 Nitrososphaera sp. | reverse complement strand
ATCTGAGCTTATTCTAGCAATAATATCATAAACACCATATACACCTGATACTTCCACTGCTTCTGGCAATCTTCTTATTTCTCGAATTATCTCTTCTTCAGAACCTAAGTCACAATTGATAAGGACATATGCTGTTGGCATCTATGTAAGTTATAGGTATATACGGTGAGTAATTAAGGAGATCGCTATCCCTTTGCTGTCAGAGTTGTTGTAATGTTAATAATATTATAACAGCATCTTGGCTTTAAGAATCATGCAAGTGATCGACCTCACAATGAAGATAACTCCTTCCATCAGAGTCTTTCCAGGTTCACCTCAACCATCCTTTATTCCCTGGTCTAAGTTTGAAGTCAATGGCTATGATTCTGAGGCAATGTTCATGAGCACACACACGGGGACGCATGTTGATGCCCCATGTCATTTCAAGCCCGGCCTTGCAAGCATTGATATGGTCTCTCCAGATAGGCTCGTATGCAATGCAACTTTAATAAGGGTAGAAAAAAAGGCTAATCAGCTAATAGAAGAGCAAGACCTTGGTGACCAGATAAGACAGGGCTATGCGGTGGTTATTGCCACAGGCTGGGAAAAACGCTCAGGCAACAGCAATTACATGTCTGAAAACCCTGGCCTATCAAAACAAGCCGCAAGACATCTTTCAAGGAAAAAGGTAAACGCTGTTGCGATTGACTCTCCTAGTATTGACGCTGGAGCCGATACAAAATTCGCTGTACATCATATATTGCTCTCAAGCAATATACTAGTTGTAGAAAATCTTTGTAATTTAGACAAGGTGGCAAGAAATAGTAGTAGTAGTGTCACCACATTTACTCTGATTATTAGCCCATTGAAGCTAGGGGGTGCAACAGGCTCACCAGCACGTGTACTTGCCCTCTTATAGGCAGGAGCGGGAATAGTGCTGTTCTACTAAACAGTTCTATAGAGCCAAGATCAAGAACACCATAGCAACAAGCTTTTTAGAGGAAACATCAATCCCACGCTCATGGAGTTGACACGTCCAAGAAAAATGGAGCTACTACATACGCCCAAGTTGGACCTCCTCAGAATGATGAGGGAGAGCTCGTTGACACTTGATGATGTGATCTTCCTCTTTGAATCAAACAAGTTGGTTGCCGCAGATATCAGGATGCATGCTCCAACCATCTGTGATAAGCTGCTTACTATGTTTTTGCGCCAAACAGCCAACAATAACACCAAAGAAACAACGACAAGTATGCCACCTGTGGCTGCATAGAATGTGTGTGTGTTTCTATCTATCTATCTATCTGTATACACTTTGCAGTTAATAGGATGTGGTAGCTGTTTCAGAATTGAAACCACTCTTCATCTTATAAGAAAATTGAGATAATAACACAGATCCCGCGATAAAATAAAAAACTTCCCTATGGTAAAAGGGGTGATTAACGGAAAAGTGTACATTTAGTCTTATCACACCACTACTGAAGCATTGATATAGCATTAAATTATGCTATGTGTGCAAGAGCAGCGTAACTTGACTTAACGCAGGGCCCGTAGCTCAGCCAGGTAGAGTACCGGACTTTTAACTATTAAAAAAAGAAAGAGATCCGGCTGTCTCGGGTTCGAATCCCGACGGGCCCGCATTAATTTTCATTCGAATCTCACAATATTTCAAGCTGATGGCAGCATAGCAATTACAGGCAAAAAGATGGCTGTAGAAACAGTGACATGAGTTTTCTACACCGACAAA
>JBQGBZ010000316.1:0-12357 GCA_052038215.1 Nitrososphaera sp. | reverse complement strand
CAACACTTCTTATGAAAGTGCAAGATCAATTGATCTCTCCGAGGTATGGAGGCCCTATCATCGGCGGCATTAGGGACTTTATTACTGGTGCATTCATGCTTACCAGCGACAAATCATCTCTAACAAAAGATGAGTTCGCAAATCTGGCTATGCTAGGTGGCTACCGTGGAGCGCTACCAGAACCGCTTGTAACTGCAGAGGATGGCCAAAGGAAGTACTCTGGCAGGCAGCTATTCTCGCTCTTCCTGCCAAAAGACTTTAACTTTATCATTACCTCAAAATGGAATAATGCTGCAAAGGGAGAAGGCAAGGATGTAGTCATAAAGAACGGTGAGCTTATCAGCGGCGTCATCGACAAGGCATCAATTGGGGCCGAAGAACCAGACAGCGTACTTCATAGGATCGCAAAGGACTATGGTACAGACGCTGCAAGAAAGTTTCTCGACTCAATCCTTACTATGCTCAAGACGTATATCACTCATAGAGGATTTAGCTACGGGTACTCTGATCTATGGTTGCCGCCAGAGAGCCGACAGGGTATCAGCGACATCATTCAAAGGACCTATGAGAAGGTCAACGAATTGATACAACAGTATAATGAAGGCACGCTACCCCTAACAAGGGGCCTGTCTGGAGAAGAAGCACTAGAGCTATATGTTGTAAATGAACTCTCACGCGCCCGTGATCGCGCCGGCAGGACAGCTGACAGGGCATTTCCTAATGAGAACTCAGGTGTAATTATGGCATCTACAGGTGCAAGAGGGTCGACGCTCAACATTGGCCAAATGACTGCAGCTTTAGGACAGCAATCGATCAGAGGCAAGAGAATCCAGAAGGGCTATCACAACAGAGCGCTTTCACATTTTAAGCCAAATGAAACCAACCCTGATGCAAAAGGCTTTGTCAAGTCGAACTATCGCGATGGTCTATCTCCACTTGAATTCTTCTTCCACGCAATGGGTGGAAGAGAGGGCCTTGTAGATACTGCAGTCAGAACCCAGCAATCTGGCTATATGCAGAGAAGGTTGATTAACGCACTTGAGCATTTAAAGATTGAATATGATCATACCGTACGCGATCCTCATGGCAACATTGTGCAGTATTTGTATGGAGAAGATGGCATTGACCCTGCAAAGAGTGATCATGGTGAGGCTGTCAACATCTCCAGGCTCATTGAAGCGGAATCAATTGTTGACGAAGGACGCAAAGCTGTTGAGGATGTAACCAAGGACATAATTTCTAAATATGCCGGAAGGCTCAACCCTAGAATGAAGGCTAATCTGGAGAAGGCGCTCCTTGAGAACAGGCTCAGCAAAGACGGTGTTGAAAAAGTAATGAAAAAGGTGCTTGATCTAATCGATAGGGCGCTTGCAGAGCCTGGAGAAGCAGTAGGTGTAGTGACTGCACAGTCTATAGGTGAACCTGGAACCCAGATGACGCTCAGGACATTCCACTTTGCCGGCGTTAAAGAGAGAAATGTGACGCTTGGGCTTCCACGGTTAATTGAGCTTGTCGATGCAAGAAAGAAGCCAGTAACACCTACGATGGATATTTACCTCGACGAGAGTCATAGGGTGTCAAGAGAAAAGGCCCTTGAAGTAGCAAGAGAAATACTATTCACTCAGATAGGTGATCTTGTTGATAGAACAGAGACTGACTATAGCGGCATACTGACATTCCATCTATCTGAAGCAAAGCTGGCAGAACGAGGGTGCACTTTTGCAGACGTGCAAGAAGTGCTTGAGGCCTCCAAGAAGAAGTATAGCATCAAGCCGAATGAGAACAAACTCTTCATCAAATTGACGGTTCCCGATGAGCCCGATGCCCAGACTCTGCTCACACTTAAGAGCAAGTTGCTCAGCGCGCGTGTAAAGGGTGTATCGGACATTGAGCGCGTAACAATAGTCAAGCAAGATGAAGAATGGGTCATTCAGACCGCTGGGTCTAACCTTGCAAAGGTGATGGCAGTAGATGGCGTTGACACTACCAGGACTACCACGAATAATGTTTACGAGATCTGGCAGATGCTGGGCATTGAAGCAGCAAGAACTGCACTTGTCAAAGAGATCACCAATACACTTGAAGAGCAGGGTCTGGAGGTAGATGCACGACATATTATGCTTGTGGCAGACCTTATGACGTCAAAAGGGTACTTGCAACAGATAGGCAGACATGGAATTGCAGGAACTAAGACATCCGTTCTTGCAAGAGCAGCGTTTGAAATTACAGTACCAACAATTGCCAAAGCCTCACTTGAAGGGCAGATTGAAACATTGAGAGGAGTGACAGAAAACGTTATAGTAGGTGCTACTGTACCAGTCGGCACTGGAATGGTAGACCTGTATATGAAGGTGAAGGACAATGAGGACACTGGAAAAAGTGATTAAAGACGCAGTAGTCGCTGATAAGTACAAGAGTGGCGTCAAAGAAGTATTGCAGTCGGTCAAAGGCTCGAAGTTAATCATCGTCAGCAAGTCCATTGATCCCGATGACAGGAAAAAGCTTGAAGAACAGGCCAAGTCTACCAACGTTGCAATCTATGAGTATTCTGGCAATTCCGTTCAACTGGGTAAGCTCTGTAATAAGCCTTTCAGAATCACTACTATAGCAATCAAGAGCGGGACACCAGAAGAAATAAGCGCAATAGTGTCAGAAAAAAAGGGCAAGTAATACAAGAGGTATCTGTGAGATAAAAATTGAGTTGTGGGAATGATTTATTGTTGCCGGCTGCTTCATCTTTTGCGATATATCTCTGTGTGGGGATACTATGAAAATGACTGAGATTAAGCTTACTTCTGATGAATTGCGCCTAATGTCCCTCTTCCAGAGCATAACAAGCGCAACAGCAAGAGACTGCATTGTAGACGACAAGATGGATCGTGTTATTTTCGTTGTAAATAAAGGCCAAATGGGGCTCGCCAGTGGCAAAGGCGGTTCTACAATCAAACAGCTGCAAAACATGGTTGCAAAAAAGATAGAACTTGTTGAATTTTCTGATGACCCTTCAGAGTTCATTCGCAACATGCTCAATGCTGATCTGATAAATGATGTTAAGATATCTGAACGAGGTGATGGTACGAAGCAGGCAGTTGTAACAGTTGATCCAAGGAAAAAAGGCGCCGTGGTTGGACGGGAAGGGAGGAATGCAGAGAAGGCAAGGCTTCTTGCGAAGCGATACTTCCAAATATCCAATGTGTTAATAGTTGGCCCTGAGCAGGGAAATAGTAGTAATAGGGTGAATATGAATGGGTAAATCTCCACTAGGTCTGTTCGCCGGCAGGGTTCTTAAAGCAAAAAAGAGCCGTGCTCGGTGGTCAGAGAAATATTATAAGAGAAGGATGCTCATGCTTGACAAGAAGGCAAATCCCCTGGAAGGTGCGCCACAGGCAAGAGGAATAGTGTTGGAAAAGGTTGGTATTGAGTCAAAGCAGCCAAACTCTGCTGTACGCAAGTGCGTCAGAGTTCAGCTGATAAAGAATGGCAAGTCCGTTACTGCCTTCTTACCAAGGGACGGTGCTCTTAACTTTGTCGATGAACACGACGAGGTGATCATTGGGGGTATCGGGGGCTCGATGGGCGGAGCAATGGGTGATATTCCGGGCGTCAGATGGCAGGTGTTCAAAGTTAACGGTGTCTCATTGATTGAACTTGTCTATGGAAGAAAGGAGAAGCCGAGAAGATGAGTGGGAAGGAACAGGTAAACATCCAGCTATTCCACAAGTGGGACATGAACAATATTGAAATAAATGATCCTGGACTCAAGTCCGTCATTAACCTAAAGCCTGCAGTCATCCCAGTCACCTTTGGTAGGCACGAGCACCAGCGCTTGAAGAAAGCAGAGGTCAATATTGTCGAGCGTCTAGCAAACAAGATGATGCACTTTGGCAAAAAGTATGCAAAGAATACTGGCAGAATGGGTGGCAAGAAGGCAAAGATGCTCAACGTTATCAAAACAGCATTTGAAATCATACACCTTGAAACTGGCAAGAATCCTGTAAATCTACTCGTAAGGGCAATTGAGAACTCTTCTCCAAACGAGGACACAACTCGTATTGTATATGGTGGTGTCGTCTATCATGTATCGGTTGATGTGGCTCCGCTGCGCAGGATCGATCTTGCACTTCGCTTTATCGCAGAAGGTGTGAGGGAATCAACATATTCAAGCCTACAGACCATCGAAGAGGCACTTGCTAAGGAAATCATTCTCGCTGCGAATAATGACATGGCAAGTCATGCTATTAAGAAAAAGAATGAGCAAGAAAGAATCGCTATGGCTTCAAGGTAAACAAAAGCGGTTTTTTTCTTCTTTTTACAGAATTAATTTTTTATCATCTATAAGTATTGTTGCTAGGGCTGCTGTTAAAAATAACATTTTGCTCTTCATATTCTCAAGCCGATCATGGATTTTACTACTTGAAGAGTGTCGTAGGTGAGTTTTGTAAAAAATAATAATAATAATTCATAACTATATTGTCCACTAATGCAAAATTATGTAATATTCCTGGTAACCCTGCAGCTTCTTGCGAACAGTATCAATAGCAGAAAGCACACATATGTAATAATATGCATTTATGTAGTATGTCTAGCCTGAATTAGGTGATAATATAACATATGGTGTTTGAAGTAGAATTGGAGTTAACAATAGATGAAGAAGATGGAGCTATAGTAGTCCAAAAAATGTCGGAACTTGCAAATAGAGCAAAGGAACTTGGTTTTGCTGTAGTGGAAGCGGAAGCGGAACAAGAGGAAGAGGAAGACGACGAAGAAGAGAGAGAAGAGAAAAGCGACAAATCTGAGAAAAAGGAAGAGAAATAGTAGTATATATACACCTACAGCGTTCTGAGCTTACTTTTATTCAAATTGCATTAACGTTTTCTTATCATTAGTATAAGTAGTGGTATTATTCGTGCTCATTTCAGCCTCTTTTTACTATTCTTCTCTTTCAACTCTGAAAGACAGTAATGCATGTAGGAAAGTTTCCTAAGCTAGGAATACCGATTATGAATGATTAAATAGCAATAGGTGGCAAAAGCCAGAGAAATGAGCAGCAAGGATGAATTGACTTTTTCAAAAGAGGCCCTTCTTAGGACGCATGCAGGGAAGAGCATAATCAAGGAGAGGATGATGCAAAGTAAGGGTTACAAGCAGTTCAACCATTACAAGGAAAAGACAGAACAGGAATTTCCTAGCTTCGTCCAGCGATTCACTTTATCCTTGCATAAAGCAATAATCACTGATAGTAGTCCCTCAGATACAATACGCAAATTTGCCGAAGAGGCCGGTTCAGAAGAGCTTGTCCTATCATACAATCGCCTGCCCGATATCCAGATGAGATTGTCAAACACTGACATTCTTGCTGACAGGGTCAGACGTATACTAAAGTCTAATTTTGTCAAAATGACATTTCCAGTTTTCAGTGCACTTTACGATGGTGCATCTAAGTATTTTGGCGACAGTGAATCTGAAGAAAAGAGGAAAGCGGTTATTGATGGTCACATAATTGCAATTGATCTTTCAGAGCCAATGGACAGAATAGTTGACAAGGACGAAGACCTGGAGTATCTTGACGATTACAAGTTCATGAACCCCTACATACTTGCAATAGCGCGTGCCAATATTGCTCAAGGAGGTGATGCAGTTCTGACGGCTTTTGAAGAGGGCTTTCGCAATGCCAGAATCGGCCAGTACATAGATGTCAAACTAAAGATGGAACCGGCGTCAATTAATGATGAAAACATGACTGAGTGTTATAAGAAATACAGGGCAGTGATGGGAACTGCTGGCAGGAACATGGCGCTTAATCGCCGTCCTCTTTCTGATATTTTTCATCTTGGCATGGCTAAGGCCGGTGAGTGTGTTGGATGTGGTAATGAGATCGAAGATGCCCTAGGGAACAATGAAGTCAAGATTCCGTCATGGCCACTCTACTTTGCTATCAATATGCGTGATGTCCAGAGGGGCTTTGAACTCACAATGGCAAAGAGTGATCTCTTCCTGGATGAAGCAAAAATTGCAATTGACATGTTGCCTGAGAACTTTGAGATAAAGCCTTTTTTGGAGTTTCTTTTCTTGACTGTCCGGCACTACAATCAGTACTGGTATAATGAACTTATACACCGTGCTCCCTTTGATGAGTTCAACAAAAAGATAGAGGAAATTATTGCGGAAAGATGATAACAATGAAGAAGATGACGACGATGATGATGTGGTCTGAAAAGCACAGACCAAAGACCGTTCAAGAAATGGTGGGTAACGAGGATGCTCGACTTGTTGCAATAAAATGGTTGGCAGGATGGGTTAGTGGCAGCCGACCACTTCTATTAGTGGGTCCGCCAGGCACGGGTAAGACCACCCTAGCACATACACTTGCAAGACAATTTAATTATGATGTAGTGGAAATGAATGCAAGTGACATACGTAACAAGGAAGCCTTGCAGGCAAGAATAACACCCATTTTTCAAAACACGGCCAATCTGATCGGTAAAAAAATAATGCTTTTTTTAGATGAGGTGGATGGCATCTCGGGCAGGGAGGACACAGGCGGTCTTGACACTCTTGTTAATCTAATAAAAGAACCAACAGTGCCAGTGATAATGGCCGCAAACAAAAAGTCACTTAAGATAATGAAGCTTGCCAAAGCTTGCAAAATAGTAGAATTTAGTCCAGCGCCCCCTCGCCTATTGCTGCTATTTCTAGATCATGTGTTGCAGACAGAAGGGGTGAAACTGGGGGCAGATGACACGATATCAATAATAAACAACAGTAGAGGTGACATCCGATCGTTGCTCAACAGCGCACAGTCACGCACCGCTGGATATTCCACTGTTTCAAACAGAGACATAGTAGATTTGGATATTGCAGATGCAATTAATGGTTACTTTAATGCCGACACGCTGGACCAAGCAATGCAGTTCATAATAAGAGCAGATACGTCATATCCCGACCCCAGATATCGATTGATTTCCCCTGAGGAGAGGCGGAAAGATATGCTAGCAGCATTATTCTCGAGTATAGTTTCCTCAGAAATAAAACAACAACACGATCTTGCTTCATTGTTGAATGTACTTTCAAAAGCAGATGTTATTGTTGGAAGAGCCAACGCATCAAGGCAGTGGCACCTTTTAAAATACGTAAATAGTCTAATCGCAACAGGGTTATATGATAAATCACGCCAGAAGGGCATCAAATACCAGCAGTATTCCATGCCATGGCCTGTGATGGGGCCGATATTTGCCCGATCGCAGTCGACAAAGAAGATCTTGGATGAACTTGCGTTGACTCTTCATATATCAAGAAGCTCTGCGGGATTATTTGTCCTACCGTATTTTATCCGAGCAATGATTGATGAAAAAATAGATCCAGTGGAGTTTGCGGTAGATAACTTTCAGGACGAATCCATTGGCGAGGCAATAGCAAAAGAGATCGATAAGGCGAAAAGAAAATGAATGATTGGGTAAGGCTTTTGGTAAAGTACAAGGGCATGTGTTCTACATGCGGCAAAGAAATATCTTCAGGCCAGCATGCCCTTTGGTCAAAGAGTAGCAAGGCGATCAAGCATATCGAATGCAACACCACCTCCCAGACAGCAACAACTGAAAAAAAACAGGTTGATATGAACAGGCAGCAGTCGATTGCAGCAAAAGTTGATTGCTTTATCTGCGGTAGGCCTGTTGTTGCTCACAACGACTCAGGGTTTGTGGAAGCTGACAGCTATGGTAGACAAGCGATATCGCAGGCGTCTATCTGCAATGAGTGTCTAGAAGACAAGAATGCCTACCAAAATTACCAGCATGCATTTCTTGAAAGGGTTCACAGGGTTACAAAAGTAAGAACTTGGACGTAGTATTGCTAGAATTTTCAGTTTTAAATTTTTGAAAAGTGTCCAAGCCCTGCATTCTATAGGACACTATACTGTGCCTGCAATATGGAGTTATTATAGTTTAGTTGTAATCAAGTGTTGAGGTTAATAAACACGCGTTATTGTAGGAAGATCTTGATACTTTTATTACAGGGGAAGATCCCAGAGGGGGTGCCACAAATCTCGGTCTTTCTCAAAAGGTATTTCGTCTGCAATAGTTTCCATGATTTTCATTTCTTCTGTATTGTTTCGAGTCTTTCTTGTATGATCTACAGGGACAAATGGATAAAACTTGTTCGATTTATAGTCATATACTATAAAGGAGCTTTGATTGTTGTCTCTCTCGTTATAAAACTGAAAAGCTGTTGCAATTATTTGATCGGAAAAGCCTCGCTCATTGACCAAGTCCCCAACTGCCGTCACTCCTACCAAAAGGTCATCCATCCTTTTTCCATAGAGGACAATCCATAGATAACCCTGGTTGTCTGTAATAGTATCACAATGTAAGTCAACGGACGAGTATTCTTCTCTTTCCATGGTGTCGAGGAACCTCTTGATTTCCTTTTCCATTTCGCGAAAATATTGCCCGCCACTGGTCTTTATCACTAGTACGCATCTACCAGTTGTTACAAGTCCGATCTTCATATCCAAAGCAATGTGGGAGGAGGATAGAGAAAAGATAAGGTCTGAATCGTTTACTCTACTTTCATCATTTGCCCACCTTGCCACTCTATCTTTTATTCTGTCAAATAAAAAATCCAACCTACTGACTTTCACCCTCCACCTTTAATACTACTGGTCGGCGCATACACACTTTTCAGCTCTTTGTCAGAGTACCGCTGCTGCTCTTCCTTTGGTTTTGTTGCTGCATGGTGTGGTGGCCTGTATCTTCCAAGCAGTATAGAATTTCCTACTACTGTTACCGAACTCAGAGCCATAGCAGCCCCTGCAAGTATGGGTAACCATCCAAACACACTTAGTCCCAATAAGGGTACCAAAGCACCCCCTGCTATAGGTATTAGACCAGTATTGTATGCAAATGCCCAGAATAGATTCTGCTTTATTTTCGATACCGTCTTTTTGCTCAACTCCAGAGCCGTTGCTACGTCTCTTACATCACCTTTTATTAGAATTACCCCACCTGTTTCCTTTGCTACATCCGTTCCAGACCCAATCGCTATTCCCAAATCTGCACGGGCTAGTGCTGGTGCATCATTTATGCCGTCTCCAACCATGGCCACAACTCTACCTTCTTCTGATTTGAGCTTTGAAATTACCCTTTCTTTCTGCTGTGGTAGTACCTGAGCAATTATTCTATCAATTCCAAGTTTAGATGCAATAGCCTTGGCTGTTCTCTCGTTATCGCCTGTCAGCATTATTAGCTCTATACCCATCTTGTTCTTGAGGTAGTCTACCGCTTCCTTTGCACTTTCTTTAATTGTATCTGCCATTGCGATTACTCCCGCAAGCTTGCTATCAATTGATACAAGCGTAGCTGTCTTGCCTTTCTCTTCTAGGCTAGATAGTGTTAAATCAATGCGACCGTCAACATTAATCCCGCTTTCGTACATCAATCTTCTATTTCCAATTAAAATTGTATGGCCTGCATATGTCGCCCTGAGCCCATGACCTGACACTGCTTCAAATGACTCGGGATTTGATATAGGTAATCCACACTCTTTTGCCTTCCTGACAAGCGCTTGTCCTAGAGGGTGCTCAGAACCAGATTCTGCAATTGCTGCAAGTCTCAATAACTCATTTTCACCAATGTCCTCTGATAGGTCTACGATATCTGTGACTGCCAGCTTGCCTTCTGTTAGGGTGCCGGTCTTGTCAAAGACTACTGTATCCACCTTTCTTGCAATCTCTAGATATTCACCGCTTTTGAATAGTATACCATTCTCCGCACCCTTGCCAGCCCCCATCATCAGCGCCGCAGGAGTAGCGATGCCAAGTGCGCATGGGCATGCTATGATTATCACAGATACGAACGCAAGGAGGGAGTATGTTAGTCCTGCTCCTCCTGCAAAAAACCATCCTAGCCCTGCGCCAACTGCGACAGCGATAACCGTTGGCACAAAGTACTTTGCAACTTGGTCTACCATTCTTTGCATAGGTGCCCTGCCCATCCTTGCGTTCTCTACAAGAGTAATTATCTGGGAGAGCACGGTATCTTGACCTACTTTAGTGGCTCTGACTGTAAGAAACCCACTCTGATTGATTGTGGCGCCGATGACTTCACTTCCCCTAGACTTGTCGACAGGGATGCTCTCGCCAGTGATTGCAGACTCGTCTATTGAAGATGCTCCATCAATTACAACGGCGTCGACGGGCACGCGTTCTCCTGGTCTTATTACGAGGATGTCTCCTTCCCGAACTTGCTCAACAGGAATTGCTTCTTCCCTGTTACCTTCTCTTATCACCTTAGCCATCCTAGGCTGGAGATCCATCAGTTTCCTTACTGCACTAGATGCTTTTTCCTTGGTCCTTGTCTCTAGCAGCCTGCCTACCAAGATTAATGTAATTATGATTGCTGCAGTTTCAAAATACACTGATGCAAACGGAAAGTATCCTGGCGCAAGGGTAACCGCTGCGCTATAAATGTATGCTGCGCTAGTTCCTAGCGCTATTAATGTATCCATATTAGATGCTCTCGCCTTCACCCCGTCCCACATACCCTTGTAGAAGCGCCAACCTATCCAGAACTGGATTGGTGTTGCTAGCGCGAGCATGACATAATTGCTGGTCTCCATTGGAAGAGGAATTAAGCCTTCAAGCTGTAAAGGAAACATGTGGGGAAGCGTCAGTATAATAATAGGAATTGTAAGGGCAACACTTATTGCAACATGCTTTTTCAATTTTTGTAATTCTCTTTCTGGTTCTGTAAACTCGTTGAGGCATTGTGTGCTGCAGAAATAGTATTTCCTTTCATCCACTATGTGCTGTATAGACTCTGACTTTTCTTCAACAAACATACCACATACGGGATCAGTTGCCATATGCCTAACCTTGGAACCTTCTCTTATATAGCAATAGGAGTTTACATTTGTAAAGAAGCAAAAAATTTCCTGTTTATGATCGTCCTTGCTCACGTATCGAGTAGTTAACGATCCTTATCCTGAGTCAATAAATACTGCAAAAAGATCAAAGTCAAATCTAGGCAATATTATGATGATGATGCGATTTCTATCATCCCACTCTGCTGCCCCTTTTCCTTGGCGAATTTAACGGTCTTGCAATATACTCTTCCAAGTCTTCCAAGTATGTAATATTATAAGGAGGAGGAAGAAGAAAATATGTCATAGTCCAATTTCCTTTAAACTATCTAAAACAGTTTTTATGGACTGATCTCTTCTATGCCGAGACTCTGACGAATTTGTAACCTGAATTTTCCAGTCTTTCTTTTATTTCCTCTTTAGTTGTTAACGTTGGATCATATTCCACAATTACAGAATCCGTCATATAGTCAATGTCTATATTTTTGATAGCCTCATTGTCTTTTAATTGATTTTCTACAATTGGCTTGCACGTAGTGCAATACATTCCAACAACTTTGAATCTTGATTTTTGTGTTTGGTTCATATCCTAAAATATATACTTCTTAGACGAATCAACAAAATAAAGTAGAGAGAAAGAGAAGAAGAGAGGTATATGTAGATACAGCGAAGTCTAAGCGCACCGCTATTGTCTGACGTCAGTAGCCATACTTGCTGGGGTTTGCTTCAAACTGGCTCTTGCATGCTGATGAGCACAAATAGACTTTTCTTCCATCATTAGATTCTGACACAAACTTGGTTTTCTTCTCATCGACCATCATATTGCATACAGGGTCTTTGAACATACACAGAATCTAAGGCTCTGTTCTTAGATAAAGGCTGCAGTTTACAATCGTAAGGTATCGACATATCCTCCTAATTTTAGAATTGCAAAAAGATTGCAGGGAAGCGAAAGTGTTCAAGTGCTTATCGCTCTGGATTGAAATAGCATTGCGTATACGCAACTATGTCGTTTAGCAGTTTGACAGATGTCATATTATCACTTCTGATGCACGGAGCCCAATCAAGCACGCAAACTTGAGGATATTGCCCGCCCGTGCAGGTTTTGTCAATCATTTCGCTTATCCGCTGCAACATGGTCTCGAGTGTAAGCCCCCACCCCACTACAAGGTATTCAGCGTGACAGAGTGATGCATATGCATATGCATGTCTTCTTTGTCTGCCGCATAATATTGCAGGAGAAGCAGAGCAGTAGCGATGGAAGAAACGATAGCTGATTTTTTTGTAGATAGTAAACAGAAAGATTAGCGAGATATGAGAGTACATAATAATGATGCAAAATTCTTAAGGTCAAGTTATGACTTTTTTGTATCACACTAGGTCAAATAGACCTATACTCGCTATGCATCGAGTACACTATGAGAGTAGCGTCACATATATACACACACGTATGCGTGCATTTGTGACGCTATTCTCTCTTCATTAATGCATCTTCTTGTTATT
>JBQGBZ010000315.1:0-6984 GCA_052038215.1 Nitrososphaera sp. | reverse complement strand
ACAAGGCAATCCTCATTTTATTGAGCTGAAATCTTATATGCACATTGGCATGTCTACTCAGCGGCTAGAGGAAGACCATATGCTAGAAATGGATGAAATAAGGAACTTTGCAGCAAACCTGTGTGCCACGATGCATTCATTTAAGATAATGGATGAAAGCGAGATTTCAAGGATAGTAGTACTACAAAACAAAGTGCGCTATGTCGACAGATGGATCAAGAAGTATTGTCAACAAAATATCCCTAGCTAGTTGTGAAAGGGCAAGCATTTCATTGATCTGTAGTGTATAATAGCTTTTAATGTCACAATAGGGAAAAATTCTATAAAGACTCACATATAGGTACTTTTGTTTTGGGAATAACAGTAGGAAGTGTATTGTCTTTGCTCGCGGCATCAAATGATAGAAATCATTTGATCACTTTGGATATTTGCGCAAAAAGTCCTAAGCCATCTACTTGGGCAGAAATATTGGATGAAAAATGCACATTGTTTTCCGTAGCAACAAAGTTAGTCGAGCAGAACTTTTGGAATATTCAATCAAAGTATATAGTATATACTCTTTTACCAGACTAAGCTATTGAGAATATCCCGGATCCTTACCTTTCACTTAAGCCAAGAAGTACAAGTTACACTACCTAAGCTCTAGGTACCACTGGGCAAACTTTTCTAATGCTCTTTTGCGATGCGAATATTCATTCTTGTTTTTCTCAAGCTCCGCAAATGTGAGATCAGTACCATCAGGCACAAATATAGGGTCATATCCCCAACCTCCCTCTGTTATCCTGTCGGTTATCCTGCCATTAACACGTCCCTCCGATATTGACAATATTCTTCCATCATAGAAGGCAATCAGGGAGAGGAAGTATGCTGACCGCTTAGTCGATCCAGCAAGTAATTTTAGTATACCATCATTTCCAATGGTTTTGAATACGAATGAAGAATATTGGCCAGGAAAGCCTGAAAGACTGTCAACAAAAAGACCGTCATCTTCTACTATGACCTTTCTCCCCACTTTTGCAAATGCAGCTTTTGCCTTCGCCCTTGCTATTTCCTCAAGTGAGTCTGATTGAATTTCAGCAAGTGGGATATGCGAAAAGTTGACGGAAATGTTTCTAGTCGATAGTATTGATTGAATTTCGAGGAACTTATTTTGATTGGTGCTTGCAAAAGTTATAGCTTCTATGATCTACACCATCCTCGCATATCTACCGCGCTGCTCTATATTTCTGACATTTTCTAAAATTTTATCTGTCTTTTTCCTGCCGGCTACACTAGCATAGCCTTCTACAAAACAGGAAAGAGCTTTTCTTACTGCTACGTGTGCACTTGTAAATATTTCCCTTATAAGTCGGACATCTGTTGCCATATCTTCAATTCGCTCAGAGTAATAGGAAAGACCAAAGTCTAGGAGTACAAGCCTTTTTTTATTCATCACAAAATTTGAAGTTGTTAGATCTCCGTGGATAATATTGCTTGCATGCAGCAGTGCGGCACAGTGACCAACCTTGTAACATATATCCAAAGTCAGTATGTCTCTGGCGTTTTGCCCTTCAATAAACTCCATTATTATTTCAGCCTTAGTAGGGTCAACAAAATATACATACGGAGTCATGACACCTGCAGACTTGGCATTAGACATGAAACTTGCTTCATGTATTGTGCTGTGCTTTCTGATAGTGGAATCTAGCTCCGGATGGCGATATGATTTGGGTAAGCGCACTTTGGAGATCGCCTTCTTGTAATCCCACTCTACGAGATAGATATCGGCTTCTGCTCCCCTTTTTATCAGCGAAGGCTGCAATAGTAATATAGGCTCTGCTCTGAAGATAAAAATGTGGTGAGTTTTGAGCCAGCACCAGGTGAAAAAATACTCCTTGACGAAGACTGCTCCGAAGACAAGCTAAAAAGCGGTATTCTAGTGCTGACTAACCATAGGTTGGTATTCCAGGAGACACAAGGCAGAATAGCAACTCTTTCAAAAAAGGAGACTGAAGTTGTCCTTGATGTACCGCTTAATAAGATATCTTCAGTCAAGTCTGAAGGATTCCTTGTCAAAAAGCTGGTAGTGATTGTAGCAGGAGATCAGATCTACAAGTTTGGTGTGTTTAATAACGGCAAGTGGGAGCGTCAGATAAAACAGATCATTAGTGGCGCCAGATGACATCCACAGTATCAAGTCGCCACGACTGCTGCACAGTCGAGTCTTGTACTTGAACATTCATTTTTGTAGCGAGATATTCCTGCAATGCAGTCCATGCGATCTGAGCACCATTGTCGCCGGCGAATTTTATTGGGCAGACAAATAATTTGGCATCTTGCCGACTGCATACACCGTTCAACATCTGAGCAAGTCTCTTATTTGCTGCTACACCACCCACAATCATCATTTCTTTCTTGCTGGTGAATGAAAGGGCCCGTTCGGCAGCCTCCGCCAGCATTGCAAATGCTGTTTCTTGTAGCGAGTAGCAGGTATCTGCCAACTCAGAATTTGATGAGGCAAGCTTGACTGCTGCAGTCAGCAGGCCAGAGAATGAGACGTCATTTCCTTTAATAATATAAGGCAGCTGAATATATCTTCCAGGCGACTGACTTGCTAATTGTTCGATCCTGTTGCCACAAGGGGAGGCAAAACCAAGAGCTCGACCAAATTGGTCGAGCAATTGTCCAACTGTTATGTCAAGTGTCTCCCCAAATACACGCCAGCGGCGATGAGAAAATGCAAGTATCATAGTATGACCGCCTGACACTAACAGTACAAGAGGATCAGAAGCTCCTGTGAGCAGTGCTCCAAGCTCTAGATGACCAAGAGCATGGTTGACACGCACAAGAGGCTTTTTGTAAAATCCTGCAACAGTCCTTGCTACCACTGCACCAACGCGCAAACATGGCCCAAGACCCGGACCAGCTGAGTATCCGACAATATCGATATCCTTCATTTTGACATTGGCTGATTTTAGAGCATTTCTTAGAATATCAGACGATAGTTCCATATGATGGCGCGATGCTTCACGTGGGTGTATACCACTTCCCTCTGGTGCCTTGTAAACATCACGGGCATCAGAGAGTATCTTTCCCGTTGCATCGACTACAGAACAACCAAATGTATGCGCGGTACTTTCAATTCCAAGACACAGCATGGGGTTATTAATGATAATCATCATCCTCTGCTTGTAGCTGACGCTATCTTTATCACATCACCACTTTTCAGCTGATGGTTGGCAGAAATTCTCTGTTTTGTTCTTGCGTCAATTGCATATAGAAAGCCCTTTGCTAGATCAGCATGTATTGCTCCAGCAAGATCTTTGGCAGTCGAGCCTTTAGGGAGAAGCCAGACGTCAGGTAAAACATTCCCCTTTTTGTCTGTGAGTTTAAACTCGTCTTCTACTGGATACACCTCCACCATGCTAAGCAACTTAAAACATGCAATATTGATAACTTCCTGAACTCCGGTGGAACCATATTTTTGCATAAACATCTTTACAATGTCAAGTGCCTTTTGTTGCTGGGCATTTAGCGTCACCTCAGGTTTAACATCAAATGAAGCATCTCCAGGCAGGTAATGCAATATGCCTTTTTTGGATGCCTTTCTCAACAGGGCCTCAGCTTCTGATGCACATGGAACTAGTTCGAGATCGCCAGCTTTCATCTTCTTGATATTTTCCTCTGCTGATGGCAGGTCGGCTTTATTGGCCGCTATCACAAACGGTTTGGCTTTTGTGCGTAGCACTTTGCAAAATAGAAGTACGTCATCATGGTTCCACGTCACGGGCTTTTTTAAAGATAAGCCTGACGTTTGTATTGCAGTAGTGATCACTTGATCGCTTATTGCAAGACCCGATAAGCGCTTGGCAAGCAGCTGTTCCAGCCTTTGACCTTGACTTTCGGCTTCCCTTGCAATCTTGCTCCAGTCTCTTCCAATGATCGATTCAATCCATAGATCGAACTCCTCCTCTACAAAGCGGATATCAAATATAGGGTCTCCTGTTCCCGCTCGGAGAGGTCTACCATTATTATCTGTTGAACCAGAAGCGTCTATGACATGTATGAGAACATCTGCCTGCCTTGCATCATCAAGGAACTTATTGCCAAGTCCCTTACCCGCATGAGCCCCAGGTACAAGACCTGCCACATCTATCAATTTAATTGGAATGAATCTATTGCCGTCTATACATACAGAGTGGACTGGGTTATCCTGCACACCAAACTCTCGACAGACACATTTTGTACGAGCATATGCTACACCGACATTGGGCTCAATTGTTGTAAATGGATAATTTGCTACAGGAACGGCAAGATCAGTAGCAGCATTAAAGAAAGTAGATTTGCCCACATTGGCCTTACCAATCAAGCCTATTATCATGCAGAAGCTACACTTTGGCTCATCCGCCATTAATGTCTTCTTTTGAAGTCTAATAAAACCCAAATAATCATGGTAATATAATGGCTTTGAACAAGGATGCAATCCAGATAATCAAGAGATTAAGACTCGAGAAACACCCTGAAGGGGGTTATTTCAAGCAGACATACACAGCAGACATAATGATAAACATTGAAGGATATGACAAGCCACGATACATTTCGACAGCGATCTACTACATGCTAATTGGCGACCAATTTTCAGCTTTTCACAGAATTAAGTCCGATGAATTGTGGCATCACTACACAGGAGGTTCGCTAATACTATATGTAATAGATAATGGAAAATTAACAAAGATTAAAATGGGAAAGAGCAGGTGCGAAGCACCTCAAGTTACTATAAAGGCGAATACATGGTTTGCTGCCTCGCTCATGGATGAGGAATCATACTGCCTTTTGGGCTGCACGGTATCACCTGGCTTTGACTATAGCGATTGGGAGCTTGGTAAAAGGAATGAGCTTATCAAAATGTACCCTCAACACAGGACAATCATTGAAAGATATACTACCATTGTTTAATAGTCGCATGCTAAAATCTGATCGCGTTGGCTACCATTACTAATGCAAGACCTGCAGCAGTGTGCATTGTAAGCGGAGGACTTGACTCAGTATGCTATTCTGCCTCACTTGCAGCAAACGATGGCTATGATTTGTATTTTTTGACGTTTGCATATGGGCAGCGAGCTGAACGGGAAATTGAACGTTCCCGCTATTTTGCCAATGTGCTAAATGCAAAAGACCATAAGGTAGCAGATATGGGCTTTATGAAATCTCTTTATAATAACAGCAATGCCTTGACAGATAGCAGACAAGAGCTGACACAGAAATTTTCACAAAGCTTAGTCGTTCCTATACGTAATGCAGTGTTTCTGACAATAGCTGCTGCATGGGCTATGAGTATCAATGCCAGAGTTGTTGCCTATGGGGCACATACTGGTGACATTTTACATTATCCCGACTGCCGGCCTATCTTCGCCACCGCTTTGAAGGATGCCCTCAATATAGCCGAGTCAGACAGCATCCTGTCTGGTCTGCGGCAGCAAATAATGATATTATCACCAGCCTTCATGGGACTTGACAAACCTACTTTAGCTAAGACTGGCCACAAGATTCTAGGTGACAAGATATTCCAGACATGGAGCTGCTACTCTGATGGCATCAAGGTGAAGAACGATTATTTGCACTGTGGTCTGTGCGAATCGTGTATAAATAGGAAAAATGCGTTTATCACTGCTCAGATAAGGGACAAGACTCAATATGCGACAAACAAACACATCAAGAACGATAACAACAAAGCTAAGTGAAATATTCACAAGTATTGAAGGCGAGGGCATACTTTTTGGCACCAAAACGATGTTTGTAAGGCTGGCAGGTTGTCCATTTAAGTGCCACTGGTGCGATACGCCCTATGCCCTACCAATGGACAGCGGGATCGATTATCCTATTGAGGAGGTAAAAGAGATCATCTCAAATAGTCTTCAACCAAACACATACAAGATCAATTTCACAGGTGGCGAGCCACTAGTGCAGTACGAGGCAGTCATAGAGCTGGCAAAATTCGTCAGGCAAAAAGGGTTGAGAGTATACTTGGAGTCGTCTTGCTATGATGCTATGAGGTTTGCCAAGGTCTTGCCATACATTGATATATGCAAGGTCGAACTTAAGTTGAGAGATTCTAAGATAGTAGATGAAAAGCAATACAGCAACCTGCTAAAAAATGAGCAGGAGTGTCTGCGACAGGCTATCGATAACTGCAAAACTACCTATATCAAAGTAGTAGTAACAAATTCGTCAAATCTCGAGGAGTTCAAAGACATAGTATTAGAAGTTTTCAAAATCGCCAAGCCATCCAAGCTAGCAGGATTTATAATACAGCCAAGTTATAGAATTGACGAGCCAACATTGGATGTACTTTTTGGCTTTTATGATATCGTTTACCCTATGTACGATCAGGTGCGCATAATACCACAACTGCACAAGGTTATAGGAGCTAGGTAAAAAGAAAAAATGACAACAGACAAGAAAAATATCAATAGAAAAAAGATTGCCAAGCTTATCAGGCAATTGTTGACAGAGCTTGGCGAGAATCCTGACAGAGAAGGTCTAGTCGACACTCCAAACAGGATAGCTGGCATGTATGAAGAGATATTTGGAGGCTATAGGATGGACGCACAGCTTGATGTCAGCTTTTCAGAAGAAACAGAAGCAGTCATTGCAAAGGATATACAGTTCTACAGCATGTGCGAGCACCACATGTTGCCATTCTTTGGCAAGATACATGTTGCTTATATTCCATCTGGCAAGGTATTTGGGGTGTCCAAACTGGTAAGACTAGTTGAAAAGTATTCTCGTCGACTCCAAATACAAGAGCGACTTACAAAACAAATAGCCGATGAACTAGTACAAATGGGGGTAAAAGGTGCGCTTGTAATAGCGGAAGGCGAACACCTTTGCATGAAAATGCGGGGCGTTCGCAATGATAGTTCGATCACAACTATAGCACATCGCGGAGTCATAGAAAAGAAAGAGGTACGCGAACAGGTTTTGGCGCTTATCTATAACCCCAAG
>JBQGBZ010000314.1:0-15196 GCA_052038215.1 Nitrososphaera sp. | reverse complement strand
CCCAGAATAAATGACCTCCATGCCGGCATCACGAAAAGCTCTGCATATTACTAGGGCTCCCCGGTCATGTCCATCTAGTCCGAGCTTGCAAACAAGAACTCGTATTGGCCTTTTTTGCTGTTGCTGAGCCGCCGTCATTCTACATCTTGGAATTGGACTTTCTGCTTATAATATTTTCTTTAATTTTAACACAAACAAGTAAGATGGGGATAATACATGCTTTTACCTCTTAAACAGCATTAGGAGCAACAATTATTGTCCCCATGCCGCATACCCAATCTTTATCGGCACTATATCCCATGTTGCATGCATGAATTCAAACCTCCAAAAATGACACTATGATGCGAGCTGGTACGTAAATCGATATGTCCATACTTCAATCGATCTCTTCGTCCATGAGCGTTTCAACAGAAATGGCAGGTTATGTTATATTTACTATGTACCTTATCTCAGATTTTGTCGCATATCAAAAAGATTATTTTGCTGCTATCATCTTCTGTGAGATTTTGCTGTATCACCTGTTCCCAATCTAAAGGGTGTGAATTCATAAATACAAAAAGCAGACATAGTACCTCGTATGTCCTCACCACAATCTTCATTCCCTCTATCATCGGAGGTCGAGGAGCTTAGGACAAGAGCTGTTAGAGAGCAGGTAGACCTTTACAGACAGCTTAAGGAACAACTGATCAAAGAAGTCGAGAAATATCAAAAAGAAGGCAATCACAAACTTGCCAGCATAATCTCTGACTCGCTCAGAGCATAGTAAGATTCGACTTTTTGACAGCCTATAGGAAGCAGTATTCTCCTATGAATAAAATTATCAGTGCTTACTATATTGAATTTTCATTATTGTATCTCTTTTCTGCTAGAGATTATGAGATAATATTTGCTCCTTACATATGAGGTTGTCAGCAGTTGTATGCCTCATATACTATTCGAGAGACTAGCCTGCATATTGAGAATATGAGATAGGATGTCTGTAGATTACAGGTTCCCTCCTTCCCTCCATAATATCATTGAAATCTAGAGAAGTAGTCTCAACTTAATCCGCCCTAGAACTAATATTATATATACAGACTATTACATCCCGGTGTGCTTCCTATAGTAAAGGGTTTGCTGGCAGGTGAGCGACGCGCTCTTGCAAGGGCAATATCAATCGTGGACAATGACGAACCTGAGTCTCGCGAAATCATAAAACAGATTTTCAGCAAGACAGGCAATATAAGGACAGTGGGTTTTACAGGTCCTGGTGGAGCGGGTAAAAGCTCGCTTGTTGGCAAGCTAATACCTGAATGCGAAGCCCTTGGTTACAAGGTTGCAGTCCTAGCAGTCGACCCTACAAGCCCTATAACGGGTGGTGCTATATTAGGAGATAGAGTCAGAATGCAAGGCAGCCTTGGCAACGAAAAAGTGTTCATGCGAAGTATGGCATCAAGGGGAGCAACTGGAGGCATTTCAAAATCGCTCAGAAATGCAATCAGAATACTTGATGTAGCCGGTTACAATATAGTACTTATTGAAAGCGTTGGTGCAGGCCAGCTTGAGGTAGAAATCTCTAAAGTCGTCGATCTTACAGTGGTTCTGTTCACACCGCACACCGGAGACAATGTTCAAGCCGTAAAAGCTGGTCTTACGGAAATAGGCGACATTTACGTAGTAAATAAGGCAGACTTGGAAGGCGCTACTACCCTCTACCAAACAATATTGGACCTCATTGGCGATACAAATAGAAAACCTGCAGTTCTTAAGACATCTGCAAAGGCTGGCACGGGTGTGGTGGAACTAGCCAAGAATATTGATAAGTTACTAAAAGAAAAAAGCATTAATTATAAAGAACGCGAGAGAAAGATGCTGGAGGTTGAGTTAACAGACATGATTTTAAATAACCTCGAGAAAAAGGTTTCTTATATGCTTGCTCAGAATAGAAAATATTCAGAGTTCATTGACAGGTTGGCTAGAAAAGAGATCGATCCTTATGTTGCGGCAGAAGAACTGGCGACTACCCTCTTTAGGTGATCAATAGTATGGCAAGTGAGACTTTCAAGACCGATTCAAACATACCCGTTAAGCGAGTATTTACAAATAATGATCTGAAAAATTATGACGGCCTTGCTGAAGAAGAGCCAGGCAAGTACCCGTATACCCGGGGCTTGTATCCAGAGATGTATCGTGAGCGACTTTGGACCATGCGCCAGTACAGCGGCTTTGGTAGTGCAGAAGAAACAAACAAGCGTTTCAAGTTCTTGCTAGATCATGGCCAGACGGGTCTTTCACTGGCATTTGACCTGCCAACTCAGACTGGCAGGGACTCAGATGACCCGCAGGCAGAAGGTGAAATTGGAAGAACAGGTGTTGCCATTACTTCGATAAAGGATATGATGACCTGTTTTGACCGCATACCGCTTGATAAGGTCAGCACTTCAATGACTATCAACTCAACTGCATCTACTCTATTATCGCTTTACATCACCGTTGCTGAGAACCAGGGAATGACGCCGGACCAGTTGCGAGGCACTACTCAAAACGATATTTTGAAGGAATACATCGCACGAAATACCTATATCTATCCGCCCAAACCCTCGATGCGCCTAATTGGCGATATGATAGAATATTGCTCCAAGAAAGTCCCGCAATGGTACCCGATCAGTATTTCTGGATATCATATGAGAGAAGCTGGTTGTAACGCTGTGCAAGAGCTAGCCTTCACCTTTGCAAACGCAATTGAATACATCAACACCTGTACAAGCAGAGGACTTAATGTTGATGAATTTGCTCCTAGACTTTCATTCTTTTTCTGCTGTACTATGGAGTTCTGTGAAGAAATTGCCAAGTTCAGAGCGGCTCGCCGGATCTATGCCAAAATAATGGCAGAGAAGTTTCATGCAACCAATCCTAAATCGCAGCATCTCCGCTTCCATGTTCAGACATCTGGCGAATCACTCACTGCTCAGCAAGTCGACAATAATATTGTCAGAGTTGCGACTGAAGCCCTTGCTGCTGTACTTGGCGGATGCCAGTCACTGCACACCAATTCCCGTGATGAAGCACTTGCGCTTCCAACTGAAGAGTCAGTCAAAATCGCACTCCGGACTCAGCAGATAATCGCTACAGAGACGGGAGTCAGCAAAACGGTGGATCCTATGGGAGGCTCCTACTACATTGAATATCTTACAGCCAAGATAGAAGAAGAAGTTAACGGGTACCTCCAGAAGATAGAAAGTATGGGAGGTGCACTAGTCGCAGTTGAGAAGGGTTTCTTCCAAGAAGAGATCAGAAATAACGCCTATCAATTAAAGAAAGAAATTGATGAAAACAAGCGCATCATAGTAGGCGTCAACAAGTATCAAGATGAACATGATGTCGAGCCCAAGATCAACCGAATAGATCCGTTGTTGGAGCAAAAACAGTTGGCAAATGTCAAAGAATTCAAGAGTAATCGCGACAAGTTAAAGGTTGACCAAGCGCTATCACAACTGCAAAAAGCAGCTGAGAAAGATGATAATAACTTAATGCCCTATATCATCAATGCGGTTAAGAGCTACAGTACTCTTGGAGAAATTAGTAGTACTTTGCGAACTGTGTTTGGGAGATATGAACCAAAGATCTCTTTCTAGGAAGTAAGAAAGCTACGTCCAGAGAATAGGAATTGAGCTAGTCATAGTAGAGCTATATCTTTTTCTCTACCAATCAAAAAAGCTGCAGAGGTTTTTGCTTGTGCAGCAATATGGAAAGATGGGCGTTTGTCGTGTTGAAAAGACCCCTCCGCCCCTAACTGATGAGATTTAGGAGGTAACGCCTCGTCGATTGATTGAGCTACAGTCATGCATATATGTACTTATGATTGGGAGAAATAACCCATTTAAATGGATTCCATGAAGAAGGCAGGCAGCCTATAGCGAGAGAATCTATGCTTAGACTCCACATGCGTGCATGGTTAGTCCAGTTCTTCACTCCAGTGATATGAAGAGCAAGAAATTTGACATTAGGTTAAATAAACTCTTATTGATTCTAAATATCAAATGAGAGTCGATCATATAGCTATTGCAGTTAACAATGTGCAAGAGGCACTAACTGACTATCAAAAAATACTCAATGTTGACGACCTGAAAATAGAGGAAGTACCCAATGAAAAGGTTAGAGTCGCAATGCTGATGCTCGAAGACACTAGAATTGAATTAATGGAACCAATGTCTTCAGATAGCCCAATTTCAAAATTCCTACAAGAACGAGGGGAGGGTATACATCATATCGCAATCACAGCTGACAGCATCGAAAAAGATGTTGCACGCGCCTCTGAGAATGGAATGAGAATGCTTGGCGGATTGCGTACAGGCTCGTATGGCCGAAAGATCACGTTTATACATCCCAAATCCCTTCACGGCGTCCTGACCGAGTTTTGTGAAGCGCCACCCCACTAGTCTAAAGACGCTGTAAAAGAATAACAAAATAAGATTAGTAATCGGATTTTGTTTTGATTGCAAGATTGCGAACAACTTACCAAACTGCTGACTGAAAGCGTGGAGAGAAACCATGCAAATGCACTGCTGCTCTCCGGCGGGCTTGACAGTAGCATACTGGCAAGCATACTACGACCGGAATACTCACTTTCGATTGGGTTTGGAAGGGCTGCTCCGGATCTTGCCTATGCACGGCAGGTTGCAGAAAGATACTGCAAACATCATGTTGAGATTGTTTTTGGACCGAACAAAATGGCAGAATTAGTCGAGCAGGTTATACAACTTTTTAGAACGTTTGATCCGATAGAGATCAGGAATTCTGCTGTGGCGCTTGCAGGCATCGAGTGGGCAAAAAGCGATGGTTATTCTAACATAATGACCGGCGACGGTAGCGATGAGCTCTTTGGTGGCTACAACTATTTGTCGCGCTATTATTCTGACATGCAAAGGTTCGATTTAGAGCTTCGGCGGTTGTGGAAGATTATGCATTTTTCTTCAAGAAGACTAGGCGAACATATAGGCATCGATGTCAAAACACCTTTTCTTGATGAGACTTTTGCCTCATTTGCTAAGAAAATCGATGTGAACGAAAAAGTGGGAGTACATGATAGCAAAAAGTGGGGCAAGTTTATTTTGAGAAAATGCTTTGAACCTGAATTGGGTCCAGTAGTATGGAGATCGAAGCTTGCACAGGAACAAGGAGCTGGCTCTGATTGCTACAAACAATACGTTGAAGAAATGATCGACGACTTGACTTTTGCAAATAAGAAAAGGATAGCTGAAGAGCAAGAGAGCGTGAGAATAAGAAGCAAGGAACATCTTCATTATTATGCCATTTTCAGAGGTTACTTCCCTCCGCCAAGAGAAGAAGGAAGTTGCACATCCCGTTGCTCCGATTGTTTTGGATGTGTCGCACCTGATACTAGGTTTTGCAGAAAGTGTGGTGCTTTTCCTGTTGTGCCACTTTCACTTTGAATACTTACGAGGCTTTTTTGTAAAGATCCTCTTACAGCCATCGCAGCAAAAGTAGTACGTCTTGCCATGATGCTCATGGCTAATTGCAAGTTCCTGATGCATTTCAATACCGCAGACAGGATCAACAACAGGCATGACACTATGCAAAAACCCTACGTATTTATTGTTTACCAAAAGCAATGATATGATATTATTTTTGCAAAAGATAAAGATCTTTAGGTATTTGGTTAGCTAGATGCGTATACACCTGAACTTGAGATAAAGTCGGTTGTCTATCTGACAGTGCGCTAGGATTTCTACTTCCAATGTAAGATCAAAGAAAAAAAAGAGCTCAAGCCACGACCTATTCGCAATTGATTGTTGGGATCTTTATTATGTGGTTTTGTATAATCAGAAGATAACACCATATCCGAACTTGTTATCTTCTAAAAGCAAAAAATAGAAAAAGCGGGGTCCGGTTGCCCAGACATTGTCGAAATCCTAAGTTTACGGAATTGACCTGCTGTACAGCTTTCCTTCAAGTGCTAACTTGTACATTTCGGCCACGTATGGGTTCTTGGCTGGCGTTTCTGCACCCAGTTCTACCATTCTGGCATATACTCTGACTACATAAGCCAAAGCACCCATGAATGCCACAACGACACCCATGTTAAACATCCAGTGGTTCGGAACTGCAAAGATTTCTTCGACGAACCAGAAGTGCCACATTTCGTTGATACCGATCGTGAACATTGTGGCTAAGTAGCCAATGATTGTAATCTTCAAACCGGTATTCATTGAATTGCCTGGTCCCCTCAGGATTGGTACTCTTCTATCGTATACTGCGACAAAGCCCCAACCCAGTGGGAGTGCTACGAAGTGGCTGTATAGCCACCAGTGAGCAGGCGTGAATGCGCTATCTCTGATTGCCGTCTGGTGCAGCGAGCCATCGACGAAGTTATCGACCTCTACTGAGGCTGCGATTGAACCCAGCATGATGACCATTATGTAGATCTTCTTTAGTCTCTGGATTTCGACTTCCTTTGGTATCAGTGCTGGCATCTGAGCCATACACATTAAGTTCAGGATCCGGTATTTTAACATGTAGTTGAATATATAAGGGATGTACTAATGAGATATTAACCATATATTAAAGAATGCGCACAATTTTTTATAATGAAGGATTCAAAGACATAAATTTCATAATCGTCTCAAGTTAGACACTAATGCTAATCATCCATGATAATCTGTTGATAACAAGTGGCAGCTCGGTCAAATACCTTCTCTTCATAGCCTCAGCTTAACTCTGAATCGTCACTGCTGCCATCCACCTATACGGTCTTCCCTTTAATTAATTCTCTTAGATGGGTGGGAATCAATCAGAAAAATAGATTAAAAAATAGCTGATATGCCGTTACGTCTGCATATACTTGCTCTAAGAAAAAGGTGTATACTCCTCGACTAGCCGTGACAGCGGGAAGCGATCCTTGCCAACTATTTTTATATCGACCCGGGGTTTTTGATCCTTTCCCACTTCAATTATGTTGTAGCAGTTTTCAAAGAACCCTCGAAATCTTACAGAAGAAGTAGTGCCAGCATAGGCTATAGTCAGCCGCCCTAGATTCCACATCCAGGGCCTGTGTCTGTGTCCGCAGAGAACAAGGTCAACTCCTGATTGTAGGCATGTACGCAGCGTGTCACCAGCGTCAAGAATGATGATCTTGTCCGTACCAGTATCGGGTATCCCTATCAAATGATGATGCATTGCAACTATTTTGGGTTTGGTCTCCGGATATTTGCCAAGCATTTTTTCCATCCAAAGATTTTGACGGTATCCTACCTCACCCTCATCTCTATCAGGCCTAGCGGTGCCTAGCGTAAAGATAAAGGCATCATCAAATTCATAGATCTGCTTTGTTGGAAAGAACTTCTTGAACAGCAAATATCCCGTGTGCCGATAATCGTGGTTACCTGCTATTACGATCTTGTTTGGACATTCAAAACGATTTAACTCATCTCTTGCCCTTTCAAACTGAAACATTAACCCGTCATCTGTCAAGTCGCCTGTTACAAGTATTGCATCTGGCTTGAGCTCATTGACTTCATCAACTACTTTGTCAAAGACGCTCTGGACGTAAAGGCCGCCCATATGTATGTCGGATATCTGAACTATTTGCAATTATTTTCCTATTATATGAATGCATGAAGCTATATAACGCATATACAAAGTAACACTATTAATGTCCCGCTTATCTTGTTCTAGCAGAGACGCATCACTTGCCGAAGCGCAAAATAAAGGAAGAAAAACCAAAGAAAAAGCTGGGCAAGAAGGAGCTGCTAATAGCTCCTATTGCTATGGGGGCAGCAACGCTTGTTGCTCTTGTCATTATACCTACTTTTGCCCCTCCACCTAATCCTGCAGAGGTATGCCTTAAGGAAGGCCAACACAATATTGAATCATTCCAGCTTTACCCAACAATTGAAGTAATTGTTGACGGCAAGCAATTGATGCTGCCTGATAATGTTGGCAAGCAGCCCAAAGACGGGGAACAATGTCTGCGTCCGATCCATACAGACCAAGTAGGCAATGTGGTGCACATTGAATATATACGGCCTGTCAAGTTCACACTCGCCGATTTTATGAGGATTTATAACATGAGTAATGCAATTAATGTGGTTGACAATTCTACAGGTGCGCAGGTAATCAACTCATTAAACCTCACCAATTACAATGTAGGCTACTCCTATTTCTCAGAAGCAGGGGAATTTACCAAAGTAGCAAAGCCCTCTGACACGCCAGCATTCCCTCAGAATAACGAGATGGTTGCGCGAATAGAACTCACAAGTAAATAGGAATAAATAGCGAAAAAAGGGGCCACCTCTTTGTTTGGCTAGCAAGAAAACTGCAGTGATAATACGAGGTGATGGCACGGGGCCCGAGCTAGTGGACGCAATGATCAAGGTCCTGAAAACCTGTAATTCCGAAATTGAACTAGTTTTATGTGATGCTGGATCAGAATGGTGGCAGAAGAATGGAGGTAATTCATATATCTCTCAAGATGTATGGAAGTTACTTGAAGAGACAGATGCCTGCTTTAAAGGGCCGACCACTACGATACCAATACCAAACGCTCCACGCAGTGTCGCAGTAAGCATCCGCCAGAAATTCGAGCTTTACGCCAATATCCGGCCGATCAAAACATACAAGAATCAGGAAAGACAGCTTGACTTTGTTTGTGTGCGCGAAGCCACAGAGGGACTGTATGCGGGCATTGAATTCAAGATAAGCGATGATTCTGCAATAGCTATTCGCAAGACGACTAGGAAGGGTTGCGAGCGAATTGCGGTTGCAGGATTTGAGGCTGCTAGGCGGAGAGGTTTTGAATTCGTCTATGCAATAACTAAAAGAAACATTCTCAAAGAGACGGACGGCATTTTCTGGGCTGCTGTCGAAAAAGCTCAAAAGCAGTTCAAAGATATACAAGTTGAGGAATACTATATCGACAACATGACGCAACAGCTGGTCAAGAACCCCGAGAGGTTCAACGAGAGTGTACTTCTCAGCACTAACCTTTTCATGGACATCATATCAGAATGTGCTTCAGGTCACGTCGGATCGATTGGCAATGTCTACTCTGGCAACTATGGCGATAATTATGCAATGTTTGAACCAGCGCACGGCAGCGCTCCCAAATATGCGGGCCAGAACAAGGTAAATCCTGTTGCAACCATCCTTTCTGGTGCCTGGATGGTAGAATACCTCGGAGAGAAGCAAATCTCCGATGCGATATTCAAGGCTACAGAACATGTCATCAATGAGGGCAGGTATGTAACATATGACTTGGGTGGTACCGCAAGCACATCTCAAATGGCAGATCAAATTGCCCTTCGAGCCAGCAACATGCTACAAAGGAAATAGAAAAATGCTCAAAGGCTCAATTCGACAATAGAGAGCGTCTCGTAGAATAGTTTTTTTTGCTTTACTACATTTTTATGCATATTGTTCTCTATCACTACCCTATCAAGAGCAGAAGTATCGGCAAATGATGAAATGACAATCAGTATTTTGCCATCTCCTGCAAGGAGGGGTAACGCCGAGTTAACAAAATGAATTGTTGTTTCTATACCCTTAGGGCCTCCATATATTGTAGGATCTGGCGTGTTGTTATTGCTGTTGACTCCATGATCGTTAGGCAGGTATGGCGGGTTGCTCACTATAAGATCAAACTTGCAGCTGCCAAATGCCGAACCTGCATCGCAGCATACAAGCAATACCTTCTCTGATGATGCATGCTGCCTGCAGTGTTGCAACACTTGTAGATCAATATCCGAGCCAGTTACGTGGACAAAATTTTTTTCTAGTATGTGTAGCAAGAGGCCAGATCCTACTCCTATCTCAAGAGCCTGCCTGCCATTGTAATGTTCAATGCAATCTGCTAACAGAAATGTATCCTCAGATGGAGCGTACATTTGATGATATCCATTCCGCCATTCGGATAAGATCTATTGGTTCAATTTGATCTATTTTTCTGCTTCCATAGCGGTCAACATCAACAATAATCCCTATTTCATCAGCAACAGAGGATGCATTCTTGTTACGCCTTGAGAATAATAGGTTGATATTTCTTACTGTCTCTTTGCTAATAGTGTTGATAGGAGTAATTCTGATGATCAAAGACTCTACCTTAGGTTGCGGCACAAATGATTCTTTTCTAACTTTGAACAACTTTTCTATATTAAAGCAATGGGCTGCAAGTGCAGAGATCGCCCTATAGTTCTTGCCACTAGGTCTTGCAATGAGCTTATTTGCAAATTCTTCTTGCACCATTACTATAGCCCTATCAAATTTTTGTGTAGATAACCATTCAATTGCATCTCTGCTCCTCGAATAGGGAAGGTTTGAAACAAAGGTATCAAATAAAGGTGCATCCTTGGTTTTGAAAAGGTCGGCTTTCACTAGCCGTAAATTATTATTAAAATGTTGCAATAACTGTTCTTGGGCTTTTTCGTATAGATTGGCATCAACTTCGTACGAAATTACTTGCTTGGCATGTCTACATAGCTCCATAGTAAGGATGCCTTGACCAGTACCTGCCTCAAGAACAATCTCATCTTTTCTTATATTGGCAACAGAGACGATCTTATCAACGATTCGTCGGTCAACAAGCATATGTTGACCAAATGCCCTTGTAATCTTATTTTTTAATGGCAATTATTTTCTAGCGAAAAGATTCATTCTGGCCTGTCCCATTATTTCGTCAATTATTCTCTTGGCTACGAGCTTGGCAGGATCCCTTAGCCCCACCCTGTTCTGAAGATCAGAAAAGGTTTCAAACTTTTTCTTGTCTCTTTCCTTAATTATCGTCATCATGTAGGTTTTGCCAATGCCAGGGATGAGCTCCAAGGCATGTATCCTTGGAGTTATTGGCTGTGCATTGTTGATGTAATTGACGAACCGTTTTTCATTGGCAATCACTACCTTTTCTATTATATTTGCCAGCTCGTTCTTTGCAGCTTGTGAAATATCGTTATATTCTAGCCTACCAAGTACGCTTGACACTTTCTCACGAGTCTCCCTGCCTATGTAAAGACGCTCGCCTATTTCCACGGTGGAGTTTGGGCTTCCCAAAAGTTCTAGCAGAGTTAATCGTTCCTCTCCTATTGCTTGGATTATAACACCTTCTCTGCCTCTAACTGTTAGAGACTTTCCCCTTGGTGTAAAGTCAAGAACATATGCATACTCTTCATATTTCCTTGGTTGGCTGTGCTGCTCTGTTGGGCTATAGTGTCCAGCGTCTGCATTATGTTGTGTAGAAGATGCTGCTGGTGGTGACTGCGGTGGTTGTCCTGACAATGTTCAACCCCTATTACGGGAGGGTGAATATTTAACTTTGAGTATTTTCAGTCTTTAAAATATTTAGCATCTTTCCTAGTGTCTCTGTCAGGATTAGCTTCTTCCATCCAAAGGTAAATGCTCTCAGCTCCTCAAGTGACGTTGGCATAATGTTAATTATTTCCACTGCTTCCTCCTCTGTTAGGTCGCACTGCTCTATTAGCTGGCGTGTCATCATCTGTGCTTTTTGTGACTCGATCTTCGCAAATTTCTTAACATAGTCGGCAGTCCACCTTTGGATCTGATCCATGTCGTCGGGCTTGACGGATTCGAGGATTTCTTTTACATGTGGTAGTGTAACTATTTCTTTCTTGATAATCTCTGTCATTGTTTATGGTACCTCTGCAGATGTTGCTGCTCCTGTCCGGGACATCTCTGGAGTACCTGCGAGGAGTTTGATATGGTTGAACCTAGTTTGTAGTATCTTTTTCTTGTTGCCAATCATCACCGAGACTTTTAATGTGCGCCTTCCAACTTCTTCAACAACACCTATCTTGCCATGGAACCTCCTATGAGGGGTCGTGTTGTGTTCTCTTGGATCAATATGGACAACAACCTTGTCCCCAACCTTGTAATCGTAAAGCAGGTACGAGACGCCCCTAACTACATTGCTCTTCGTTAGTACTGAGCGAGCCTTTACCCTGGCACCGTGCGAGTGTGGCATGGCAGTTCAATACTATAAAGCCTTAATTTAAATTATCTAGCTTCGCTGACATCCGAGATGCCGCTGTTTGATAGCGTAAATAGAATTTCTCTCTCCGCATGATAGGGGCTGTCAACCATCCTCGCAATGCGATTCTTGCCCGAACGCTTCAGGTATATTCTGTAGGTGCTAGTGTGAGCCAGCACATGGCCTCCCACAGGCCTGACCGCGTCTCCAAAGTACGCGTCTGGCGACGCTTGAATCTGATTTGTAACCACGACTGCTACTTCATATGTATCTGCTATTCTAACCAATATGTGCATAAATTTGTTCAGACGCTGCTGTCGCTCAGATAATGTTGCGCGACCAATGAACTCTGCTCTATAGTGTGCAACTGCAGAGTCTACAATTATTAGTCTAGCATTGTTATCTTCAATTACAGAACCTGCTTCTTCGATAATAAGCTCTTGGTGGGCACTATTGTACGCCTTGGCCACGATTACATTTTCAAGCGCCATTTGAGAATCAAGCCCTCGTGCTTGAGCAATGGAAACGATTCTTTCTGGACGAAACGTATTTTCGGTGTCAATATAAATCGCCTTTGCAGCAAGTCCACCTTCTGATACTGACTGCTGTACCATTATGCATAAAGTGTGGCAAAGCTGAGTCTTGCCAGTTCCAAATTCTCCGTAAACCTCTGTAACGGCCTTTGTCTCGACACCGCCCCCTAACAGGTCATCAAAGCTTTTGGAGCCTGTTGATATGCGATCCTTACGTTTGTTGTATAGGCTCGTTGCGGTTACAAAACTCTTGTCTATCATTCCCAAATCTTCAAGCATGATTCTGGCCTTATTGCATATCTCAACTGATTCATCCATTTCCATTCCTGTGGATTCTGAAATGTCTACAGGTCCTCTAACGAGGAGGTCTCGAATCGATCTAAAACCGGCCTCTCTGAGGCGCTTCTCAGTGGCTGGTCCTATCTCATCTATGTTATGGAGAGCCAGCTTGTCTGAAACTGCATCCTCCGCAGTCAAATGAATGCACTGGCCTAGCTTGGCATGTGTTACTAATTAGCATTGATTAAATTAGAAACTCTACGATTGACGGGCAGGAGCAAGATATATATCTTTGTACTTTCTGGTCTACTTAAGAATAAAGATATGATGGAAAGCAAGACGTTAGTTGCAATGGCTCTTGCGACTATCATGGCCGTGTCCATAATTTCATATATTCTACCCGCAAGTGCACATGGTGTCCAGGCACAGCTTCAGAGCAGATTCGTAAGAATTGATAATGAACAGTTCTCAGATCAGACCCTGAACACAGGTGAAGAATTGACTGTAACTGGCGAACTGACAAGTTTGGTAAACAGACCCCTAAGAGCATGGTTGTCACTGTTCAGCGAATCGTCAAACGCAGGCAATAGATGGGAGTTCTTGGCTCGTGACCCACCAGGCAACATATTTGATATTCCTCCTGGATCAACTATTCCATACTCGATTACCGTGAGAGCTCTTGAACCAGGTACATATCACGTACACACACAGCTCAACGTTGAGTCGGTAGGACCAGGTCTTGGAAGGGGCGCGACAGTGAGCGTCACAGGAGAAGCAATACTAAAGCCAATTCCATATTCAAGCATTATTTATCAATGTATAATCATCGGTGTTGGCCTTGGAGTAACATTCGCAACGAGACCGTGGCAAGTCATCTAAACGCCACTTCCCTTTTTCCTTTTAATTCGCTAATTTTTTAAATGATACCACACACAAGGGAGATATACATTCTTAAACAGAATCATGAGAGGTAAGATGATTATTACTACTTGATGGTTATTATTGTTCTTGCTTCACCAGCTCGTACTTTGAGGTGTACCCTCGCGGGTTTATCATCATCCCTTCATAATTAAAAGTTGACGAGTTGCCTACTATCACGGTAGTTATCATGCCTAACATGTCTTGATGCTCAAGCATTTTCTCCAAAGTAGTCACAACCAGCTCCTGGCTATCCCTGTAAGCACCCTTGACTATTGCTATGGGAGTATTCGGCTTTCTGTATTTTAAAAATATCTCCCTTGTGTCTCTCAATTGATGAACCCTTTTTTTACTTGCAGGATTGTAGATGACAGTTACATAGTCTCCCATTGCTGCAGCCTCGACACGCTTGACTATGATGTCCCATGGGACTAATAGATCACTCATGCTTACAACTGCAAAATCTGTCATCAAGGGTGAGCCTACAAGGGCAGCACATGAATTGAGCGAAGATACACCAGGAACACATTCTACATAGATGTTGTCGTCCTCATCGTCTCTACTCCAACCTTTTTGAGCCAAGATCTCATATATGAGCCCAACCATGCCATAAATGCCAGGATCTCCCGACGAAACAACTGAAACGACCCTACCCTTTTCTGCAAAGTCGATCGCTTGATTGGCTCGGTCTACTTCCTGAGTCATGGCGTAACGGTATACTTCTTTGCCTGCTATGAGATTCTCGACAAGGCTAACATACGTATCATAGCCTATGATGACTTCACTTTCCTCAATGACCTTTCTTGCTCTATACGTCATATGATCATGGCTGCCAGGTCCTACTCCAACAACATATAACTTGCCTTTCTTGGATCTCATTCTTGCATATTGTTGACAATTTTGACCTTAATGAGTTTTTTTAATTAAACAAAGCATAATACTATGGGGGAAAAAATAGTAACTAGTTTACTATGTGACAGACAATTTTAACTCTAATTGACAATATGACGATAGAGGCTCGTCTCCCTCAGAGCCTTTAATGCAACTAAGCAACTGATAATGGTAGTTCAGTCCTCCGAATTTTTGAGTTATTTATCGATCATATCTAATTGTTACTTGATGCTATTGTTACAATTACTGCTTCAAACAATGCCAGCACAGATACAATGGCAATTACTGCAAACGTAATATTATTATTATTGTTCATTTCTAAACCGAAGAAAATAAGTTAGCGTTTAAGGTTTTATATGAGTGAGCTCCAAAATGAGAAAATTTTAAGAGACTACGCCAAAAGGCTCCATAATAAGTTGAGACACTATTCAAGCTAGCTCGTATGTTTCTTGTATAATTTCTTGATTACGGGGTGTATTGTATAGGGTCATGCTTCGTATTCCCCGGTGCATTACCAGCAGATAACGAGCGACCAAGAAGTGAAAACCTCCTTCTTGCACATTAGAGTCAAGAGAAAACTCATTTATCCTTTTTCAGTAGC